>CANJJY010000221.1 GCA_947474445.1 Oligoflexaceae bacterium | reverse complement strand
GGGGATATCAAGGCGCGCGGAAGAAAAAAACCGGAGTTTACATCCGGTAAATGAGGATTTTTTTCTGACAAGCAACGAAGAGATCGCCTTTTTGAGACAGGCTCTAGAATTGATCAGGACCGAGGAACCGGAATTTGCATCGTTACACAGTGGATCGCTCCACCATTTCGGATCAGCTCATCGCTGGAAATAAACTTAGTCTTGTAGCCAAGATCCGAATAGGTCTTCTGAACAGCTGCTTGGTAGCCTTCCACCAAATCAGCGTCGGATGAACTAGCCGCATACTCTGGAATGATCGCGGTGCCGTTGACCAGCAGTGAATTGGTGTAAGAGCGGAAAAAGCCGGGACGCGGCAAGGGCATAGGAATGCGCACGACTTTAAAACCCAAACCAGAGACATCAGCGGCTCGCGCTTCGAGGAAAGACTGAATTTTTTGAGCAAATGCCCGATCGCCGCCACTCGCCGTCGCCAGGGTCTCATCGCTGATTTGATTGACGATGACGGTCGAATCGTTCAGGAACTTACCCCACATATCGATGTGACCGGTTCTTTCTGTGGGCATCCGCGGAAAGATATGAACCTGACGGCAGCCAGCAAAGCCCTGATAGTATCCGCTCACGTCTTCAGCATCGAGCACGAGATCGCCAGGAAACGAGGGACTCGCGTTGGCATCCGTCACCCGGGTCGTCATGAGACAATAACCCTGGCTGTTCGTCATGAAGTTACCGCCTTCGTTATAGACGGGAACGCTGACGCGACTGACGTTCTTAAAACCTGCGAAAGCCCGGCCCGTAGCATCGTCGGCGGGACGATCAGGATAGTAGTTAAGATCAAGAAGGCGTAGTTCGCCGTTTTGGGCCAAGGCGCCAAGAGGCGACCAATCGCGCGCCCAAACGGTGAGACCACCGCTATCTTTTTGGGATAGAAGCTGCACTTTATTGACACTGCTACCGAGAGTTTGGCGCAGGCTAGAGAAACTCGATGATTGGAGACTCTCCCCTGAATTCCGAGGAACAACGATCCACACAGTGCTGGCGCCGGCATCGACGATTGCTTTGACCAGGTCTTCCCGACCAAAACTCTGGAGGAGGGGTTGCGAAACGATCACGCCGAGAGTCGGGGCATATTCGGCAGGAACTGTCTGTTCTCCCCGGTAACTTTCCATCGCCGAGGCATTGGCTTCTTCATAATGACCGTCGAGTTTAGACTGCGATGATCCACCGCAGGCCGCTAGGCTGAGTGCCAGCAAGCTGAATGGCACGACTGATTTAAACATAGTGGTAGCCCTCACTGAGTTAAGGAGATGTCTCGCTCCCCTTTTACTCGAGCAGGAAGGCTTTCGCCAAGTTTCTATTTAAGAAATGCCGCTCCAAGATGAGAGCCTGCCTCAAAAAGGGGATATCAAGGCGCGCGGAAGAAAAAAACTGGAGTTTACGTCCGGTAAATGAGGATTTTTTTCTGACCGGCAACGAAGAAATCGCCTTTTTGAGACAAGGCCTAAGAACTGACCTTGATATGCCAAGGTTCAAAACGAACCCCATAAGGATTGGTACGCGTGTAGCGGATATCGACATAACCGAGATCGATCAGCTTTTTGAAGAGCTCGGTTTCTGCGAACTGATCGGTGAAATTGCGGTATCCCCAGCCTATCTTGCCAACATCGAAATCGCTGACACCGTGAAAAGAATGTCCCGGAGGCGCCAAGGAACGAGAAGCGCGCGAGAGATTACCTTCACATTGCACGCTTTTGGCTAGGAAAAGGTGAAGCTGTTTGACGACAGCGCGAATCCCCGAGGTGAGAACGATTCCATCCCCGACATCGCGCAGGAGGACATTATAAAGTTCTTCAGGCTTGCCGCGGTAGAGGAAATGTCCGGAACCGGCAATCTTAATCGTATCGCTCATGGGGACAACGGTCGTCAGGGCATTCGTCACTTTTTCGCCGTAGAAACCGTATTTTTTTGCATCCGTGAAGAATATCTCTTCGATAAAACTAAGTTCTTCTTTGGTGAAGGGGCCGGTATCTTTGTCGTCGGCGGCAGCCTTGAGAAGTTCATCGAACGAGAGCAAATTGAAGCGGCCATAGCCGACGAAGTTTTGCACGCGATTGAGACGATTGAGGACGGCTTGCAGAAGGGGTAAACGTTCTTTGCCTATATAGATGTCATCGTCGAAGTCTCTATTGTAATGATCGATCTTCTCTTGAATCTTTTGAGCGAGAAGAGGATCAGCAGGTGGAACGGGTGCTGCCGCATTGGGCTTTTGCTCATCTGCGAAAAGCCTGAGCGGCATCGCAGCGAGTCCCCAGCTCGCCAACATTCCCTTGCACAATAAGCGTCGTTTCATGACCGAGGCACCTTTTGAATATGACCCCACGTAAAAACCCCTACTTCTATTCGGATTTTGCCCGCACAACTTTATAGCTGCCCTGCGGGAGCAGGTCTTTATTCTATTTTTATCCTTATATATCAGTTAGTTAAAATAATTTAGGGGCACATCTTTTGCCCTCCATTTATCACATCGCCAGACGGGCCCCGGGCCATTTATCCCAATGGCACTGCATTTTCATGCAAAAGACCGAGCCTCCCGACTTAATAAATTCGCTGGTATCGAGTTCAATCGGCTCAAAACCTGCCGCTTTCAGTCGGGCACAGGTCTCTTCATTGCCCTTCTGCAGGATCACGTGATGCTGGTCAGGACAATGAGCATTGCAGGCAAATCCAGGAGCGTCCGCCTCGTCTAATGGCACCTCGATGAGACGAGGAAATAGCTTCTCGAGCATCCTCCATCCTTCGGCGGTGAAACCGGTGCGGCAGGCGAGAGCCGACTGACTATCGAGGATACTGAGGCAGGTGTCGAGATGGTAAAATTTGGGATGCCGCAATTCGAAGAGAGCCATAGGAACCTGGGTCAGGGCTTGCACTTGAGTATAAATATCGACGTGGGTTCGGAATCCATAGCCACCGCAAATCATACGACGACCAGGCACCCACAGAGCATCTCCCATGCCTTCAAACAGCGTATGCTCGCGCCGCTCGGGGAGCTCGTAGCTGCGAATCCCGAGACTTTCGAGTTGAGTCCGCAGAAGAGCCACTTCGCTGTGACGAAGGATATCTGCCATATTACTGAGAACGACGGAAGGAACTCCGTCCTGATCGAAAAAAGGCAGCGTCTGGTTCGCACAAAACACCATATCAGGACAATGCGGACGTGCCTGAAGAACAGGGACTTCGAGTCCGAGAGCTAAGTAAGCCCGCCGCAAAGCTTCCCACTGGATGCGCGCCCGCTGCCGATCGATGGTTTGCAGACTGCCATCGGGCTTCTTCATGTGGGGATTAATCGCCGCCACGACATCAAAACCATCAGGTTCGACCATAAAAACCATGCGGCCCTGTTTCATCGCTTCAAAACCTTCAGCACCGGCTCCGGGAATCTCTGCGCTGCTTCGCATCAATGGTCTCATCAGCTTGCCCTAATCCAAGATGTTTGATGTGGCCATCCAGTTATCCAAAAACCTGCAATATTTTTCAAGAAAATTCAAAAGTGTGTCTATTTGACCTAAATATATTAAGACAAGGGCTCTATGAACTTTTTACAATCTTTACCGATAAGACAGTGTGTTTGAGCGTGCTCATGTCACACAAACCTTACCACGAAAGATACTGAGGTCTTGTCTTTGCTGAAAACATTGAAGCACAATACTTTAACTCTATGTTCTCTGGTGCAATGCCTGATAACACTAGCGTTTTACTGCCTCAGCACACCTCTCGTCGCTGATCTCGCCAAGCAGCACCAAGCCTACGAACGCCTCCTTTTGCCCGGCGGTCGCGCCGCTCTCATGGGAGGCGCATATACGGCTCTTTCAAATGATCCCGTAGGTCTTCTCTACAATCCCGGCGGCAGCGTGTTCAGCGATCACAACGAGGTGTCGGTCAACACCTGGTCGGCCTTTCGCAGCGAAGTCATCTATCAAGGGGCCATTCGGGGTTCAGACTTCAAAGAATCTTCGCAGGCACGTTCCGGTGGTTTCGCCGGAGGCATTTTTAAGCACCAGCCTTTCACCCTTGGCTATGTGGTAGCCAGTCTCGATAAGCGCAACATCAACCAGGATGATTACTTCGCGGATCTGTCTCAGGACGATGGCGAACTCAAGAACTTTACGCGCGTTCATCAAGAGAGCAATGCCTACGATCTGCTAGGCGCGAGTCTCGGCGTGAAATTTGGGTCCAACTGGGGTCTCGGAACCTTGATCTACATCTACGATCGCAGCATTGAATCGATGGATTATCAAAAGGTCGAATACAACGGTGGCCGTGTCCTAACGCAACAAACCAAGATTAAAGTGAGCAACCAAGGTATGGTCGGGATTCTCGGCCTCCGATATAAGGGAGAACATTGGTCGCTCGGCCTCTCCATCAAGCGGGGACAGCCTGTCGTCGACAAATCAAGTCTCGGATTTATTTCCGTCACACAAGGGACCAGCGATGGCACGCCGCAGATCGTCGCGACGACATCCGACGATTATACCGAAGAAAATGAGGTCATCCCGACGATTGCACGGACGGGCCTGGCCTGGCATCCGATCAAGGCTTTCCTGCTCTCGCTGGATCTTCAATACTCGAGTCCACTCGTGACAGGGACGACCAGCCCCAATCGCCGCAGCACGCTCAACTACGCGCTCGGAATGGATACGGGAGGCACCCTCTTTCGCTTTCTTGCTGGCGTTTACACTAATAATTCTACCTTTCCGCGCAATGATCCCAATCGACAGCAGCAGGCGACCCACCTCGATTACGTCGGCCAGTCTCTTGGTCTCATGTTTTTAGCTCAATCCTATGATGTTACCCTTGGTTATGTAAAACAGGTGGGCAAAGGGACTTCTCAGATAACGACCTCGGGAAGCAAGGAAAAAGTATCAGCCATCATCGAGCATTTTGTCGTCAGCTGGAACTTCAAGTTACGCTGAAAGTCCGGTTACCTAGCTTATTTTATCCACTCTTTTTCAATTCTTAAAATCCACGCTTCCTCCCACTCACCCGACATCCTGATACAATAGAGAGAGCAACGGCTCGATTGGCCTTTTAGCTGAGGAGATCGCGATGAAGTCTTGGCGTTGGCAAACAGCCTATGGGATCTTACTTCTTTTCATCAGCAGCGGCGCCTTTGCCCTCGATATTGAAATGCCCATCAACGTCAGGCCCCCTTTGCCTGATATCGATTCAACTTGGCTCTCCGATCACACTCTCCTTTGGGACGGTCGCGATTGGCTCGATGTACAACCAAATTTTAGCCATATCCACTGCGAGAAAGTCGCCGGCAAGCAGACGAGCATCTGTCGCGGCACCCTGATCATACCCGGAGGATCGATTCCAGAAGGAGTCGAATCCAAGCTTCAATTGCTCTTTGATTGGAATGAAAATAAGGCGTATGACAAGGGCGAACCGATCCTGCGCGTTCAACCTCAGCATGGGAAACCGGAACCCAAGGCCGACAGCGCGAATCAAAATATGCTCGTCTACGCCGAACCACTCTGTGCCTGCAGAGGGCAGGATACTGATTGCATGGTTAAACAGGCGACCGAAGTGAGTATCCGCGATCGCAAGAGCGGCGGGCAGCTCTGGGGACCTGAACTGCATCAGATCCTATTTGATGCGAGCTGCAAAGCGATCATTCTGCTCGGAGAAAAGGTGAGTCTCACCCCAGCCGTGACTCTCCGCGATCCCAAAGACTTGCTGCTGTCCCTCTCAACAGAGACCATGAATCAGCAGCTTCCTCTCTATGCCTTAAATCTCAAGAATGCGGCAGCTCAAACGCAAGGTCTCAAAGGCGACAAGGGCGATAAGGGAGACAGCGGAGTACCGGGAATCGCCGGGCCAGTGGGACCTATGGGTCCTCAGGGCGAAAAAGGCGAAAAGGGCGACCCAGGCCCCTCGGGGGTGACGTTCCAATCGAGCCCGGTGACCTGCGAAGCGGCGATCGCGGGACGCATTGCGTACGACACCTCAGATCCTTTTAATCCTCGCTTTATCGGCTGCGCATGCTCGGCAGAAGTGAAGGATAAGCCCTGCCAGTGGCTGTCCCTCTGAATAAATCACCCTAACAATGTGAGCCTCACGCAAAAAGGCCCTGCTGGCAATAGCAGGACCTTTTGTTACTTAAAGCCAGAGACGATCAGCTGCCGCAAGGCTTGTAGGCGATCGCCAACTTCTGCGTGAACTCACCATCGATCGAGTCGACTGTGACGAGACCGGAGTTGGCTGTGTTCTCCGCGTTGCTCAAGGCGACCGCGGTATCGATATAGAGAACTTGTTTGCGAGCAGCACCACAGGTCGACCACATCGTTTGCGCAGCGCTGACGACGCGATGAGCATTGAAGTTCTCTTGCAGGACGCCGGCCAGATCACCCTTCATTTCTTGAACCTTGCTCGCTTGTTCGGCAAAGTAGAAACGGTTGGTCAAAGACATTTTCACCTTGTCTTGAAGATCGACAAAGCCGCGGATGTCGAGATTGAGAAGAGTGAAGGTCATGTTCGCTGGAATGTAGAATTCAATCCCGACGAGGCAAGAGGTTGAAGCTGCGGAAGGCGCTACCTTAGGCCCGATCTCAGCATCGAAATCACTGAAGGTCAGAGTGAATGCTTTAGCATCCGACGAGACGTTGCCGCCGACGGTTCCGACAGGACAGCCTTTGCCGACGTGCGTGATGCGAGTGATTTGAGGACCAGCAGCAGGTGGTTGACTGCCGCCGCCGTTTTGCGAAGGATAATCTGACTGCGAGGGGACATCGCCTTTACCTGGTGCACCCTTGCTCGGCGGCGTCGTTTGAGCTGTTGGGTTACTGGCTGGCGTTGCCGGAGTACCTGCTACAGCTGTTGTAGTCACAGGAGTGGTAGGAGCAGGAGCAGGAGTGGCTGTCGCTGCAGGGTCAGCAGCCTTAGTCGCATCGGGGACAGTAGCATTAGCAGCAGGATCGGTAGCAGTCGTCGTCGCTACAGGCGCAGCGGCTGGAGTCTTAGGCTTAGATTTGGTTTTTGCACAGGAAGCAGTAAGAACAACAACAGAGGAAACGGTCAACAGCAGTTTCAACATGATTACACCCAGCAAGCTCTTGGTTCGATTGGAGGGAGACGCTATGTCTCCTCTTCTCCAATCCTTACTACAAGTCTCTTGCCATTTTGGCGTAAACAGTTTTAAGCAGTTATTTCAGTAAGTTATCCAAAAACAAAAACTTACGGCTTGTTGACTGAAAGAGCGTGCGTCGCAAAAATGGTCAATTCTAAGCTTTTTTGGCTTGTCACCAGGTTCCCGTATTAGCCATCGAGATCCACGGCTCCGCGGGTGGCAATGCCGGCCCATCCTGAAGAAGTTCGATCGAGATACCATCGGGAGATTTCACAAAAGCCATCCGTCCATCGCGCGGTGGCCTGAGGATCGTCACGCCTCCGTTTTGCAAACGATGGCAGGAGGCATAAATGTCCTTCACCGCAAAAGCTAGGTGCCCGAAGTTTCGAGCCTGCCCATAGGTTTCAGGGACATCCCAGTTAAACGTCAGTTCGACCTCGGGTTCACCGACGGCCGTCGCGAGAAAGATGAGGGTAAAGCGTCCCTCTGGATTCTCTCGCCT
>CANJJY010000220.1 GCA_947474445.1 Oligoflexaceae bacterium | reverse complement strand
GGTATCATCGCCGAAGAAACCATCGTGGCGAAGGCTGTCATCCCGGAGGTCAAGTGGCTGTCGACGACCATGAGCTTTGACGCGAGCACGCACAGCGTGAAGTTGAATGCGTCCATCAATCTAGAACGCACCCTTTCGAGCTGTTCGGTCGACTTCTTTGAATCGACTGCGGCGAGTAAAGGCGTCACGATTGAAACCGGTAACAGCTTGAGTCAGACGTACGCCATCGAAAAGGGAACGGCCCATAGTCTCTTCGGTCATTTCCGCTGTATCGACGATCAGGGGCGTCTCGCTGTTTCGCCTTGGAGCTCCGAACTCGCCATACCGGCTAAACCATCCTTGGTGGTGGCAGGCCGGATGCCTTTTGTCTTGGAAGCGGGCAAAACCGTTTTGCTGACCGGTCAAAATTTTAGATCGAACCTTAAAATGTCTTTGAATGGCCAGGCTCTGGCGCAAGTCAAAATCATCAGTAACACCCAAGCCTCAGGCGTGGCTCCGAGTGGCTTGAGCTTTGGTTTGACCAGTCTCACAGCCGAACAAGATGGAGTGACCCAGGTCGTGTCCGTGCTGTACAAAGGCGCGGCCGACGAGATACCCGTCAGCACGATGCCAGCGAGCGAAATCTGCAGCGGAAAAAAATATTATGATGGCAGCGGTATTCTACAAACAGGAACAAAGGCCTGCGCGGCGCCGATCGACCTTTGCTCGAGCGATGGACAGATCTCCTGCGTGACCAGCGCCGACTACAAGGCGGTGAAGATCGCCAATCTCTTGCCGACTAAGATTGCTGCCGGCGAAATCATCGCGGGCGTGACCGGAACCGCCAGCTTAGAATCCCACAACGCCTGCGTTGCTGACGGCGGCAAAAACTGCGTGGTATCGGGTGCTTATGCGGCTGCTCTGACCAGTGGTCTCGCCCAGAAAGTGATCGTGGGTCAGTCCGCGGCCGGCATCTCCGGCAGCGTAGCTTTACCTCTCGCTTCCCAGGTTCAGAACTCTATCGTCTTTGGTCCCTCTTCCAGTCCTCTCACGGGAACTCTGGCTCTTCCAGCGGCCAACCAGGTGCTCAGCGGTATTACCTTCGGCGGGAGTGGCTCAGCTTTCACAGGAACTCTCGGAGTGCCGGCCGCTAATCAGGTTCTCATAGGGACCAACTTTGGCCCCGGCAACGCCACAGCAGGTACCTTGACTCTCCCTCTAGCTATGAACGTGCGAACCTCGAACGGTGCCTTTGGTGTGGGTGGAACCTCGATCTCGCCCCTCCTCACCGATTGCTCAGCCGGAAACCAATCAGCCTGCGTTGCCACGGGTACCTATAAAACCATGGATCTCACGGCAGCGGGAACGGCTTCGACACTGACGGCCGCTAACTTTGATACGCGGGTCTCGACCGCTTCTCCTTTTGAATTCTGGGATGCGAACGGAAGTCGTTATCAGGTCATGGGCTCATCGTTTCTGATCAGCTCTCAGATCAAAAACGGCACCACGATCTTTGGCGTCACCGGTAACGTAACTCCGGCGCCAGCAGCCTGCTCAGGGAACGGTCAGCAGTCTTGCGTTGCCAGCGGTACTTTCTTCGCAGGGTCGGCCTGCAGTGCCGATAGCTCGAACTGCTTTCTACCGCCTTACACAGTGGTAACCCAACCTCTTAAGGCGATCAGCTACGACAGCATCTTTGCCAATCAAAATGCGATTCTCTCCACCGCGACTATCGGTGGCGTCACGGGAGCGATCAACGCGTGTAACGCCGGCGGTCAATCCGGATGTCTGGCCACTGCCTCCTACCAATCGATGGATCTGACGGGCATGGCGGGAACCTCGCTGAATACAAGTAACTTCGTTTCGACCATCACGACGAACGCGAGTTTTCAATTCTGGGATGCTAGCGGTTCGCGTCACTCCTTGACGGGTGATCCGGATCTTGCACCGATCAATATCGCGAACAATGTTCAGATTTTTACGGTGACTGGAACGCTTACGGGCTCTCCCGCTGCTTGCTCTTCGGACGGTCAAGGCTCCTGTCTCGTCGATGGTTCGTCCTATCGCGCTCTGCTCTTGGCGAGCGCAGCCGACAAAATTGTATCGGGTCAAACCGCAGGCGGAGTCAACGGCGCTTTTGTAGTGCCTAGCCCCAATTATGTCCTGCAGGGTACCACCTATGGCCCACCGGGTAGCCAATCGAATGGATCGCTCACGCTTCCGTCCATATCATACGTACGGTCGGCTGCTGGAAACTTTGGAGTTGGCGGTACGGGTTCGACGCCGTCGCTGGCGGATTGTAGCTACGATGGTGATTCAGGATGTTTTGCGACGGGCAGCTATCTCGCTGCTTTCGCAAACGGTATAGCTGCCAAGGTCCTTCAAGGGCAAACTGTTGCTGGAGTCGGCGGCACGGCAACCGCCGAATCGCATAGCAATTGCGGTGGCGGCGGACAAACAGGTTGTGTGGCTGTCAGCTCTTATCCAACTATGGACCTCACAAGTGCGTCCGCCACGCCCGATCTGACGACGGGCAACTTTCCTACTCTGGTCACCTCCGCCGGATCCTTTGAGTTTTGGGATTCGACAGGTACCCGCCACTCTTTTGCCGGTGAACCGAACCTGACTCCTGCGAATGTCAAAAATTCCGTATCGATTTTCGGCGCTTTCAACGGTGATTATCCCTCGAGTACCCATCCCTTGGCCGGAGACTCGGGAACGGCTGACCTGACCAATGCTACCTTTAATGCCAAAATCAAGGCGTCAGGAAGCTTTGAGTATTGGTCGGGAGATGGCACTCACTATTATGGCAATGGTGATACGGATATCGCGGCCGGTAATATTTTAAGCGGTTTTGATATTTTTGGTGAGTCGGGAAGTTTCACTCCTCCTTCGCCTCCGTATTCTTGGGATGTTCGCTTTGGCAATACGATCGTCGGCACCACGGGTGATCTGAAGACCAACTGTCGCAATAGGGTCAATTCCGCAATCTTCGACATGGGAAAACCTCTGTCCGTTACCGCTGCGACGGGAACCAATTTGTTCACACCGACCCCAACTCAGCCGCTTGCTAGCGGTCAAACGGTAACGGTAGGCGGTACGACGGTGCCCACCGGTTTGACAGCAGGAACAACTTATTATGTGATCAATGCGACGGGAAGCACTTTTCAACTCTCTGCTACGAACGGTGGAACTGTTATTACGCTCTCCACTGCAGGTTCTAACGTCTTAGTTATACCGACAGGTGATGGCGTCTACGACGCCTGGGATACCATCGATCACTGGAACAACCAGATGGGTAACAACATTCCGCCCAACGTGGTGAGCGGCTGGGGGGCGGAGTCCGATTGTCACAACAATGTCTGGGCTGACGTCAGCTCGTCGACGGTTTGCAACGGAGTGTCAGCGGATTGCTCCATGCTTGATAAACTGACTAAGTTGGAATGGAGCGAAAGCAACATTATGAGTGCGAACACTGCGCCGGGCAGCACAGCAAATACCACTTGGCACCAAGCTATATCCAAATGTGACAACTTAACTTTCAATGGCCAAACCGACTGGCGACTACCGACTCAAACCGAGTTGATGGAAGCCTATATCCATGGCATCACAGAAATTGGATCGAAAACCGGGACTACACTCATCGATTCCATAACCAATAACCCTAACTTTATCTACAATGTGAATGCTAACTTTTGGGCAGCTACCACCTCATCGACGGTAACGAACCAAGCTTATCAAAGCAATCTGGCGACTGGCATGTCTACCATGATGGCCAAAACATCAACAGCCAACTTCATCTGTGTACGACCTTAAGAGATTTTCAGAAGCATTTGCCCGAGGGATGAAAGAGGAAGGAATTTGTGGGGGAAGTCCGACTAAGACCCTCAGAGGGTCTTAGTCGCAACTATCCAAGCGAAGACAATTCAAGCAGGCATCATGCGATACTGAGATTCTTGCCCCATCAGGACAGCAAAGTAGTTGCTACCGGCCATGAACTCATCCACGACATAGGTCTCAAGCGCCAGATCACCTTCTTTGCCACGGAGCATGGCTTGGAAGGCTTCAGGCTCTTCGGTGTGCAGACCAGGGGTCCGGAGACGAGCGATGAGGTCCTTAGCCAGGGAGCGCTGATCGCTGGTCAATTCAAAGTGCTTTTTCAGATAGCCAAATATCTTCTCTTCCGCAGCATCGGTCGCGAGCCAGCTGATCCAGCTGACTTGACCGAAGGCGATGGACGAGCTGGCGAGAGACGATCCGAGAAACAGACGGCGGCTTAATTTTGATGACATCGGCATTCTCCTCTAAACGATAGGGGGACGTTCAAGTCCACTCAGATGTTGATGCTCGGGGGTATACGTGAAGGTTTCAAATGAATGTATTCCACGCGTGAGCGGTTGCGATTGTTGATCGTGTTCTCGATCTCAAGCAGCTTGGCCTGAAAGCCTAAGAGCTTTGCGCCAGCCGCTGCGATGACTGAGGTTCCGTAGGCTCCGAATATGCCGTGCTTGATCCCCGCTAAGAGAGTCAGCTCGGTGAGGGTGTGGAGCGCGACATCGAGGGGAGGAAACTGAGCCAGCCAATCGGCAGCGGTATGACCCGTTCCCTGAGGCTCGGGAACATAGCCCGCGAGAGGGTTCGCTGGGACGAAGCTCATGTCCGAACCTTGAGTAAAGTTGACGGCTGCGTGCTGAGGCCCTGCGGTAAAGATCGTCATGGTGAGGATATCGATCAGGTCGTTGCGATCGCGAACTGTACCCGGCGCCACTCCAAAATCCTTGATGCGTCCACCGACCGTGGCTTCCTTCGCCCAGGCTTGGAGCTCAGCATCGGCGCGAATATCGGCGTCAGACTTATAGAAGACTTCGACGTAATCGCTGACCCAGTTATGCGTCGCATTCCAGATCAGAATCGCATCATCGCGGTAAGGATAACTCTTTATCAGCTTCGCATCGTCGACTTGAAGGCGCTTCAAACGATTGGGCAGGTAATTGTCCCGATACGAGTACGCGAGGCGCTCTTGACCGAGAAGATCGTAGTTCGAAAGGATATCCGAACCGACCAGACGATCGACGGATGCCCCGGGCTGAATCAGCGTCGTGCGAGCACCGATGTTGATGGCCGCAGTACCTTCAAAGTGAGGATCGAGCAGAGCGTGCACGGGGTGGTTGACGTGCAGCTTGCGCCGGGTAGCCGCGACAACCGCATCGACCAAGAGATGAGTCAGGCCTAAGTGGGTGACGACTTCATGGTGGTTGTTGTGGGCCGAGAGCACGCAGTTTCTGGCCATTTTCCACGAGTAACCGTGGGAAGGCTGATAGATCATGCGACCTTCAGGCGTCGGTCCGCACTGAATCGCGAAGGGAAAGAGGCGGGTGCGAGCCGACTCTTGACGCGGCACAGCAAAGGCGGCGAAGGGCGCGTATTGATACTTAGGACCCTGGGGGTGCACGCCGTTCTTTAAGATCTTCATTCCCGAATGATCGACGTAATAGATGCGGCCTTCCGCCATCGCGCGGCCCAAATCATCGCTGGCGAATTCAGGGAGAGACTGCAGCTGGGTATTGGAGATAGGGAACTCAGCAATAGGCTTCGTCATACGCTTGATCTGGTTGGGATTCGGCCCAGCGAGGAAGGTATAAGCAAATTGCTCATCCGTATCAAAACGTGCAGCAATCGAGGGAACTTTGATCTTGCCGAAGATTTTGGTCGTATAATCGGAGATGTCCTTAGGACGGCCATCCGGTAGCATGGCCCCGAGGTCAGGAGCGAAATATTCAGTCGGATCTCGCTCTTGCTTGAGGATTTCGACCCAGGTCTTGGGCTTACGCGGCGCCAGTTCTTTTTCGAACTTGAGGTTGTTTCTCTTCACCACATCGTCCATGTGATTGCGGATCTTGAGAACGACGACCAGGAGACTGACATACCAATCAGGTTTGTTCTTATCGAGTGGACCTTCTGTTTCGATCAAAGGGACGCCTTTGACTTCTACATATTTGTAGGTCGCTGCCAACGTCTCGATTTCAGATTTACGCGTACTCGAAGAATCCTTTTGGGGGATCGAAAGACCAGCCATTCACCTTGCCTCCTGAAAATGCAGCTCAAACCAAGAAATGATTGTTCCTTCGACAATCGACGTCTGACCCCTTCAGGCCCTTTCCATTCATAGGTGGGCGGCAAAGGTAGCTTTGAGCATCGATGAGAAAGGATATGAAAAGTTTCTTAGGTTTCAGTGTAGCATATTTTCCCGGAGCGCCAATCTTCGGCTATAATAGTTTCACGATGCGAAATTATTCCGGGAGACTTTTAGTTATGTTTAAATTTCTGACAATTCTTTTGATTTCAGTGAGTTTACAGTTATCGTGCCGAACCACAGGCAAAACCAATTCGGATACTTGGAGTAGCGCTGAAAACCGCGAAGCTACGGTAGCTTACATCAAAAAAGTGGTGGTCGAAATTTTTCCCAAGGTTGATATCGCCGACCCAGGACTCCAAGCGTTTGCGGAAGCGTTGGAAGACTCGACCTCTAAGCAAGTTGAGTCCGCTCAGTACCTTCTCCAGAAATATGAAGAGCAGCGTCGCGTGGATCCAGACAATACCAATGCTGAGATCGCTAGCTACGTCGCGGAGCATTTCCTCGTGATGACTAACTATATTCTGATTCACTACAACGTCGAGAAAGAACTCAAGGTTACCGGCCTTGACGACTCCTTTATGAACAGCGTCTTGCGTTAAAGCGGTGTTCCCTCCACGCCTTCCTAACTCCAGCACCTAAGGCCGGTTTCGCGGCCTTACTCCCCCTCTTTCCGCTGCCTCCCAGCTTTAAAGAAGCCTCATAACATAATGAAATCATTGATTTCTATGGGATTATTAAAGTTTCGCTCAAAATAACCGATAAGTTATTTACGGTTGGCTTAGGGGATTAATCACTTAGAGATTAGGGGAACCATCATGATGGAATTCGGACAACATGCTTTCGGAGTCATCGGCAAGAGAATTTGGAAGCTCATGAATCGCTACGTGATGCCGGCCGTCCTTGCCTCGCTTTGTATTCCCTTCTTGCCCTTCGTGATGATGATCGGCTTTGTTTCGACCTTGCCGCGCCTCATCCAAGCGATCGGCCCAGGTTGATTTTCAGCTTCTTTTATTAGAAACGCCAAGAAAAACCCGCTGTCACCTCAAAGGCCAGCGGGTTTTTTTTGTATCGCTTATCGCTCTCTAGAGGAGACGGCTGAACCAGCTCGGAATCAAACCCATAAAGAGGGTGAGAAAGACTGCCAAACTCACAATCGCTGCACTGCCGAACGATCCACGGACCGGAGCTCCCGCTTCATCGCGCATGTACATGTACACCAGAGGCCGCAGGTAATACACGACTGATATCAAGCTAGCGACCGCAGCCAAGACGGTCAAACCTATCTGTCCCGCCGAGATCGCGCTCATAAAGAGATAATACTTCCCAAAGAATCCTGCCGTCGGCGGGATTCCGGCCATGCTCAAGAGGAAGATACTGAGGGCGAAAGCCAGATAGGGCCTCTGCCGTCCCAGGCCTGCGAGATCCTTAATCTGAAATTCTTCATCGCCCTGCCGACTGAGATGCGTAAGCACGGCAAAGGCGCCGATATTCATCACAGCATAAAAGAGCGTGTAAGAAACAATAGCATCAGCCGCTTCGGGTCT
>CANJJY010000219.1 GCA_947474445.1 Oligoflexaceae bacterium | reverse complement strand
GAGCTGGTGCAGGCGCGGGAGCTGGTGCAGGCGCGGGAGCTGGTGCAGGTGGAGTTGTTGTGCATTTTTTGTCACCAGTCGAAGACTTCCCTTTAGCATGATTATCTTTTGATTTAAGCAAAAGTGAGGTTTCCCTGTCTTCATCCTTATCATCGTCCTTATCATCTTCCGCGACTTCAGCCTTATCTTCATCATGTTCGTCAGCTTCGTTTTCTTCTACTTCTTTGGTCTCATCTTTGCCGCCGGTTTCCATCTTGCATTGAGATGCTTCGAGAGATTGGGCTACCATAGCAGCTTTAGTACCCGCCAAATCGCTTGAATCTGAATGGGTCCCGCAGGCGCCGAGAGAGATCAGAAGGACGATAGGGGAAAGGAAAGTAGAAGCTTTGAGGATGGATGCCTTGATTCCGAAGATGTTACCTGACGACATGATGTTTCTCCAAGATTTTTTGTGCAAAAAACGTATCGGATGGGCTCCTAAAATTCTTTAGAAAACTTACTAACATCTTTATTTACAGCCATTTAATGGGTGTCTTTCAGGTGCAATTTATTCGTATTTTTTACGAGTTATAAAGTGGAGTTCTTATCTGTATCCCCCAAAGTATTCTAAAAAGCAGAATTGATAGCTGCTTCTAGCTCATCCGCAGAGGCGAGATCTGGGCTGGCAGTAAATTCCATGGAAGACTTTGCGCCGCGGATAAGCTACGCATTTTGCTCATAGAAGCTTTTGTGATTTGCCGTGTTTGCTATGGAGGCCAAAAATATTACTCGATTCCTTGCTGAAGCACTGCGCAAGGGCAAAGACGGAAAGATGCCTCGTGGAAATATTTACAAGCACTCTGCGTCGTCGCATGGATTGGTCCTACAGGAGGCGATGATCCCGAAATTTTTCGCAAACTTTTTTTATAAACCACGCAGCCTGCTTGCCTGGTGCTATTTTGGAACATCTGCACTCGGTTTTTGCAGAGGAGCTTGATAAATTTTGAGTCGCGAATCTATTTCAGCTTGTTCGGCAACATCCAGCTGTAACTTCGCTGCGAGTAGGGAAGCTGTGCGGGCAAGCTCGTGCGCTTGATTGAATTGATTTGTCGCTTCCGTCGGATCGTCGAGCGATGTGGCCCAATCTCCATAGATACTCGCCGTCTGAATGAGGGCCCAAAGCTCGCGCCGATCTTTCGCGCCGTTACTAGCGTCCCAAACCCGCCAAAGGTTTTGACTTTCCAAACCCGCTTGAGCTGCTTCCGTCCATCGCTTTTGAATACGTAAGGTATCCGAGAGATTATTCCAGGTCGTCGCAAGCGCCTTAGTCCGCGGGAGGTCTTCTTCGATAGTCTCTCCAACACGTAAAGCTTCACGCAGCCAATGCTCGGAGGCATAAGCCTGTTGCAATTCATAACTATCAAAATCAAGACTGATCAAAGCGTCGTGAATCTCATCGGGAGAACCGAAGCGGGCGAGGTAAAGGTATTGAAGGTGATGATAGGTATAAGCGCGTTCGAATTCTTTCTTCTGACGATAATACCAGCCGATTTTTTTCAAACTGCGGGCAGCTACCCGATACGCATCTGCGTCCCATCCGGCCGAGGCGTCCCGCAAATCACGATAGTTGGCTTCGAGCAATTCAAAACCTGGTTCGAGTGCTCCCCGTTCCATCAAAGCCTGACCTAACAACCAACGCTGCCAGAGCTTGGCCCGTGGATTCGTTGCTTGATAAGGCACCAGCAGCTTCTGGACAGCCTCATAGTCTTTGTGCAAACTCAATTGCTCGGCTTCTTTGAGGGACTCATCAGGGGCGTTGAGAGGCAATACGGCGGTTTTTTTCACGGCGGGAATCCCTGCATTCTGAGGTGCTCGAACAGTGAAACAAGCACTAGCGATCAGAGCGCAGAAGGTCAAGAGGAGCTTTGCCTGCAACCCGGTCCGGTTGACGATATTCGGCATATATTTGTTCTCCTCCGAGAGTAAGCAATCCAAACCCTATTACCGCTTTCACCTAGTTGCTTAACTTAGGCCATTTCAGCCACGTTAAATCAAGCCATTTTTTCTCAAATAGCTGCTTCAGATGGGCAGCTCCGTGATTGCAGGGCGATCAAACCTTGCTCCTGGGAGAGGTGAGTCTCCTGCGAGATTGCAGGTCTATGTTATCAGATCCTGGATCCCCGGAAGGCGCCCCAAATGCGGCGTTTTTTGCCCTCAGTCGAGGTCCAAGAAGATGCTGAGAGTAACGTCGCTCGCTTTTCGATCTGATCACTTCGTGGAAAAGAGGGATCTCAAGTGACCCCCTGTACCTAAGCTAGCATCGTCTTTACGATTTGACTTGCTTCGCGCCCATCAAATCGACCTTTTATTTCTGGAGAAATGGCCTTCATCACCGATCCGAAATCACTGCCTGGATTGTTCTGGATAAAGGCGCGCACCAAGCCTTCAAATTCCTCTTTGCTCATTGTCTGAGGAACATAGGAAGCAAGAAACTCAATTTCCCGCTGGATCTTTTCAACTTCGGGAGACCCTTTCGGATAGCTCTCGATCGAGTCCTTTAATTTCTTCACATGCGCGATGGCGACCTCAACATCGGACTTCGGCTTGGCCGAGGTATTATTCTCAATGAATGCGCTTTTAAGCATCCGCAGGGTGTCAAGCCGGTCTTTGTCTTTGGCCTTCATGGCAGCTTTGATCTCTTCACTGACGCGCTCAATCATCTTGTGCTCCTTAGAGAATGAGGGGAATCACGGGGCGCACTATGCCATGATTCTGAGCAATTTTATACAGAAAATCTGTAGAAATTTCTAACAAACGCGTGAAAACGCTCCCGTTTCACCTCCTTTCATAAGAAGGCTCACGGGGACCGTCAAGCAAGAATATTTGGATCAAAGCTTATTTTGGGGCGAGGCCGATCTCGAGCAGCATTTTCGAGGATGCTGCGAAGCCGCTGCAAGAGGAGGGCGAGCCGAGATCAAACGGCCATCATCCCCCACCTTACTGGCTCAAGACCTGATAGCTCGTAACTTGAATATAACCATTCGGAGCAGCCATATTGCAACCGTCGTAGCCGGTCGCGATCTTGCCTAAGACCACGCCTTGGTTCGGCACCGTTGCGCGGCAGAGGTGCTGCACTTTTCCGTTTGCGTCTCGACCCAGAGGTATGGCGGTGGCCGGAATGCTAGCATTCGCTCCATTGAGCCAAACACCGCCGATGCTCGACGCGATAAACATAAAGTTAGCGGAGTCTTCGACCGTCACTCCGTAGCTAAAGCTGCAGCGCTTGGTTTGGGGCAGGTAACGCCCCAGGTGAACACCACTATCGGAGACGGAGAGGCCGGCACAGGCCAACTGTGGAACAGCCGCCTCCAGCTCTGGCCCTGCAACAGCTTCGGATTGAGCAGGAGTGTAGCGTCCGCTCGCCAAATCGATGCCGATCGGGCTGAGGCGCATAACCGAACTTATCTTGGCCGCTAGCTCAATATTTTCGCCTGTTGTCGGATGGACTCCTTTGAGGCGAATAACACCATCGCTGCGTGCCTTATTGACTTTCACAGCATCCGAAGCCTTGATGATAAAGACGAGATGCCACTCGGGATCGTCGCTCAGCAAACGCTGCTGCGCGAGGGCAGGGGCTGGGACTTCTAGGCTGAAAACTGGCTTTTCAACGAAGTTTGTCAGATCTGCCTTCTGCTTGCTCACGTCGTCGAAAACTCCACAGACTATACGGGCCTCGGTATCCGTGGTATTTGGTATTTTTTCATCGGCACAGCGAAAATAAGCACCGCTAATATTAGTTGGAGGATCGACCTTTTCATTCTCTCCAGCTGGACTCCCTTCGGTCGCTCCAGGTTCACCATCGGTCGTCTCGACTTTCGAAGACATTTTGGTCGACGGCGGGCGCGGATCGCTCGAGACCACGTTCGTAGCCGTCGGTTCACACCCAAGTGCGCATGCCAGGAGACTTCCTCGTGCCAATGTCAAAAGATCGAAGCGCATAAGCAAAGCTCCCCCTTGTCCTGCTTAGTCGACGACACGAACATTGATGACTGCGCCTGGCGTACCACTGACGTTACCTGTTTCCGCCTTTTCGTCTATCTTGATGGTTCCGGCCGTATCAATAAGGCGAGCGCCCTTCTTTAGATCAACGTTGATGCGGCCTCCGCCTTGAGGCGCGCTAGACACGCAGTACCAACCCATAGGGTCGAGCAGTTCGTAACGATTCCCAGGGCCCGCAGGGGCAGCAGGGACGAGGACCAAGGTAGGCTTTTCGCTGGCATCTGGATCTGTGATCGAAGGGCCAGGTCCTGCCGCTTCAGGCTTCAAGACTCGAACCGGCGAATCCTTGGTGAAAGCTGCATCCTTACCCCAGATTTTTAAACACTGGGTCGCGGCTTCCTTGAATTCGGCTGGAACCTTATCGGGAATGGCTGCCATGACGGCTGCTTCTTCTTTCGGAGCGGGTGGAGCCTCTTCCTGTTTCACCGCGTCTTGATCTTTAGCCGGTGGCGCGGGTGGCTGCATATCTTCGAGTTTACGCTTTTCCGCCCGTTCATCTTCGAGCTCGGCATTTAATTCTTCGAGCTTCTTCTCCAGATTGGACGTCTTTTTATCCTGAGCTAGACCACAGGAGATGGTGAATGCTAGCAACACTGCACAAGGGGCCACCTGAAAGATTAGCTTCCGTTTCTCGGAGACAGATTGCTTCGTCATCGCGGACCTCCCTAAATTGCCATTTGCTTTGTAGGTGAAGGAGAAGCAAAGTTCAGTCCAGTCAAAACGATTATTCTTTTCCGAGGATTATAAATCTTTGGAACGCAGAAACTCAGACGTTAAAGCCTCCCTCCTTCGCCGAATCTCCAAAGATTCTTGTGTTTTCGGTGACTTGAGTGTTCTTGTCAGAGTTCTCCCTGCGCTTTCGCAGCTTCGCAGCGCAGCGAGTGAGACTAAACCCCCAATTTTACGCCCATAATTGATCCAAGTCTCTTCTTCGAAAGCTCGAATGAATCTCATCAGGTCGATGACGTAGAAGGTGCAGACGGCAAAAGTAGTTAGGTTTTAGCTTTGACCTGCTGTATAAGTGGGTGATTGTGAACGACAGAATTTTTTCAACCAGGAGAATTCACATGATCAAATCTCTCGCCGCCATCGCAGCTCTGAGCTTGAGCTCTTTCGCCTTCGCCGCGGGTCCCGTTCCTGAAGTGGTCAAACAGGTCGATCTCAATCAATACGCCGGCCGCTGGTACGAAATCGCTTCGTCAAAACCAATTTTTCAAAAAGATTGCGTGTGCACGACCGCGGACTACACGCTCCAAGCCGATAATTCCGTCAAGGTGGTAAATACCTGTCGGCAGAAAACGGTGGATGGTGCCTTAAACCAAGTCGAAGGTGTCGCCAAGCTGGGGTCGGCGCCGGCGAAACTGAAGGTCTCATTCGGTGGTTTTGAGTCCCCCTTCTCCAATTATTGGATCGTCGATCTTGCCGACGATTATCGCTACGCGGTCGTATCGAGCTTTCTCCGTGATCCCATCTTCATCCTGTCACGGACGCCTGAGCTTTCGGCAGAAGATATGGCGACAATCCGCGCCCATCTGCAAAAAGATGGTTTCAATCTCCTCAAATTGAAACCGACCGTGCAAGAAGCTTGTTCGTATACAGAATAAAGCAAGCCATCCGCGAGGATAGGGCTCACGCGGCTGCGAGTGGATGCACACGTCTTTCGGCGGCCGCAAATGTATTCGATAAGGTAAAACTTAGCTGCGCAGATTCTCCTTAGTTCCACCTTGACCTCAGCCGATGGAGACTCCGATCGTCACAAAGGAGTCTCTTATGTCGCTCGCTCGTCCCTTCACCGTCTTCAAAAATCTTGACGCTGAGCAAAATCTCGATCGAGAGCCTTTTAAGTGCCATCATACCATCACCGATCATCCGGCCCTGTCTCTCGCCAACCTGCAGAAGGTGATCCCGTCTTTGCCTCAGGATCAAGTCTTCTTCAGCAGTGGATCTCTGAATAAGTCTGATGACTTTGATCGGGCGCATATCGACAAGAAGAGCAGCTTTTCCCTGGAGCAGACGCTCCAGGATTTGCAAAAGACCGATGCTTACATCATGGTAAGAAGTCCAGAGGCAGACCCGAGCTTCAAGGATCTCTTCGCATCGATGCGATCCGATGTGGAAGCCCTCATGCAAGCGCAAAACCTCGGACGTTCAGCGATCGACCCCATGCTCTATCTTTTCATCGCTTCGCCTGGCAGCATCACGCCCTTTCATATCGATCGCTATTCGACGCTGCTCTTGCAGCTGAAAGGCACCAAGAAGGTCTATCTTTACCCAGCCTGGGACGAAAAATATTGCCCGGCTGAAACTCTAGAAGGATTTATGGCTCGCAAGCCTGTCCGACCCGTCTATCATGAGAGCATGGCGAGCGGAGCCAAGGGCTTTGACTTTGGCCCGGGCGAAGTCTTGCATATTCCTTTTGTTGCCCCGCATCACGTTGAGAATGGCAAAGATTCAGTCTCTATTTCTCTGTCGATCATCTTCAACACGAACGAGAGCATGCTCAAGCAAAAGGCGCTGATGATGAACCATCGCCTCCGCAATCTCGGCCTCAAACCCACACCTATCAATCAGTCTAAGATTATTGATCAGGTTAAAGGTCAAGCTTGGCGCATTTTGTCTAAAGTCGCTTAAGTAAAAAGGGTCGCCTTTCACAGGTCGAGGCGCCCGCATTCAATATTGTCAAATCGCTGTGCTTTCCGTAGAATCCGCCCATTAAATCGATCGATTGAATGGGGGAAGTTTGGATGAAAGTTAAAGCAGCCGTCGCCTGGGGTCCGAACCAACCTTTAAGTATCGAAACCGTCGATCTGGAAAGCCCTAAAAAGGGCGAGGTTCTCGTTCGTATTGTCGCATCCGGCGTTTGTCACACAGACGCCTATACCTTATCCGGAGTCGATCCTGAAGGCCTCTTCCCCGTCATCCTGGGGCACGAAGGGGCGGGCATCGTCGAGGAAGTCGGCGAAGGCGTGACGAGCCTGAAGAAGGGCGATCACGTCATCCCTCTTTACACGCCCGAGTGTCGAACCTGTAAATTCTGTCTGTCGGGCAAAACCAACCTCTGTCAGCGCATCCGTGAAACGCAAGGCCGCGGGCTGATGCCTGATGGTACCTCGCGTTTCTCCAAAGACGGCAAAGCGATTTATCACTACATGGGCACGTCGACCTTCGCCTCGCATACGGTCGTCGCCGAAATATCTTTGGCCAAGATCAACCCGGCCGCTCCGCTGGACAAGGTTTGTCTGCTCGGCTGCGGCGTGACCACGGGCATTGGCGCTGTGCTCAATACCGCTAAGGTCGAAAAAGGTTCAAACGTAGCGGTCTTCGGACTCGGAGGCATTGGACTATCGGTCATTCAAGGGGCAAAGATGGCCGGCGCCGGCCGTATCATTGCCGTCGATGTCAATCCTGCAAAATTTGAAATGGCCGAAAAATTTGGTGCCACCGATTTTCTTAATCCCAAAGAAACAGAAGGCAGCGTCGTCGACAAAATCGTGAAGATGACCGACGGCGGCGTGGATTACTCCTTTGAATGCGTGGGCAACGTGAAGCTGATGCGCCAAGCCCTGGAATGCTGTCACAAGGGTTGGGGGCAATCGATTATTATCGGAGTCGCGGGAGCCGGCGAAGAGATCGCGACCAGGCCCTTTCAATT
>CANJJY010000218.1 GCA_947474445.1 Oligoflexaceae bacterium | reverse complement strand
TGTTTCAGATTTTTGACGGACTGCAGGTGGTATCGGCAGGGGCACTGCGCGGACTGGGCGATACGAAGACTGCACTTTATGCGAATCTTTTTTCGCATTGGCTCGTGGGTTTGCCGCTTGGTATCACGCTTTGTTTTTATGGAAAAAAAGGGCTCAGTGGACTTTGGACGGGCTTGGCTCTTGGTCTCTTTTGCACGGCTCTTATCAATACCTACTTCTGGCAAAAGCGAGCGCGTCGGGTACTTTCGCCCTCGGCTCAGACTTCAAGCTGACTTTTTCAAAAAGCTCTTCAGAAAATTCGTGAAATCATAAGCCTGCCTAAAATAGCCGACGTCGTCTTCAATCAGCTGATCGACACCGTGCTCGTCGAGAAAGACGCGTGCACCATTACCGCCAACAGCGATTTTTGGCACATAGCCATCGATCGTTCCCGCCCGAATACCCGCAAGAATATTCTGTGCTTCTACCGTTTGCGTGCGATCGAAGATAGAAATACCAAGAACCTGAGGTCTCATTTCGAGCGCGAGCTGAATAATCTCTGCCGTCGGTAGAGATGGTATAAAGAGGCGCGTGGGCACTTGTTCTTCGAGCAAGGCAAGTTCGAGTAACTTGAGACCGAGCCAATGATAGTTGCCATCGATACAGGTGAGGACGACCGAGGGCTGCATTTCATCTGACAAGACGAGTCCGTTGCTCGATGCGAGAAGATGAGTCACCATCCTATCGACGAAAGTCGTGAACGCGTGCTCCTTGGCTGCCGTAACTTTGCCTTGTGCATATAAAGTGCCCATCTCGGTGAGAGCCGGCTGCAGAACGCCGATGGCCGTGTCGAGCGGGCTAAGGCCGAGCTGCTTTGATTCAGCAATGACTTCACTTAATTGAAGTCGCTCAGAGCGCAATGCACGATCTTTGAGATTATTGTAAAAGTCGATAATAGGCCGTAGATTTTTGAGGTGAGCTGCATCTTTCTGTCGACCTAATTTCCGACAGTTTTCGCAAATTCCATGTGTGAACTCAAGAATCTCATAAGGTTCTTTTTCGCCCAAGAAATGTTGGCAGTACGAACACCACTTCAGCATATCGATTCCATCGTTTCACGTTCTTATACCCTACTATTCTAGCATAAGAGATATCTCGTCGATAAGGGAAACCCTGAACCTTACGCTAAAGGCAGAAGCTGAATCATAAATCTCCGATTTTCAAATTTCTTGTCGGGCAATCAAAAATCGGGCGAGATCAGCAGGAGTATCAAGGTCATGCTGTCCGTCAGTGAAAAGTACCCTCTCGGCATTGGCCAAGAGGGCTTTGGCCCCTCGATCTCCCGTGAGCTGGGCAAGATTTTCAAAGGAAGATCGAGGAAAAAGAGCGGGCGTCCCTCCTTCTCCTGAGCTGTAGGTCGACGCCGTAAGTCGCCATGAGGTAAGTGCATGGCAGTTGTCTGAAGGTCGCGCGATGTTGGGGCGTGATGCTGCGATGAGACGCGCGATGACGGCTCCATCCATTGCAATTTGATCGCATACACAGAGGAGCAAAGCCTGGCAATCGGCTTCACTCTGGAGCACTTTTTTCGCCGCAATGGCGACACTGCTGCCCATTCCCGCGGCGAAATCTTCGTTGTAAACCTCTTCACAGGGAATCGCCCCTGCATGGCTCACAACTTCCGCCCAGCAGGCGGCGCGCTGCCACCCCGTGACGACTAGAATCTTACCGATGGCGGGGTGCTCCAAACTCTTCAGGGTGCGCGCCAGCAGCGTGGACCCGCGGTAGACGCAGAGCTGTTTGCTCGAACCAAGACGGCTCGACGTCCCTGCAGCTAAAATCACCGCGATCAGAGAACTCATGGGCTCTCCTCAACTCTGTCCGCAGGGATTCGGGGAACGGAAACTTTGGCTTGAGGCAGCTCGACGCGGCTCAATTTGCTGCTAAGACTCAGACCGCTAGAAGGCTGCACATGGGCTTGAATTTCAGCGATGATAGACAGAGCGATCGCCTGGATATCGTCACCGCCCAGTCGCAGACCGGCGGGAGCATGCAGCGCGGGGCTTTCACTCAAAGCAAAGTCCCTTCGAAGAGTTTGCCAGCGTTGCTGGGATCCCATGACTCCTAAGTAGGACCACTTTCCACGCAAAAGTTTTTGCAAAAGCTCGCCATCTCGAGAAAAATTATGAGTCATGACGATCGCCGCACGGATCCCTGTCTCCGCGTCTCTTTCGAGAACCTGCGGCCATGGAAAAGCAGCATCGCGCGGCAAAAGTTCAACCGGGGCTAGGGCTTTTGGAAAATCTTCGACGTAGCTAGGCCGGTGATCGTAAACGATCACTTGCCAACCGAGTAATCGCCCCATTTCGGCTAAAGGCCAGGCTCCAGGTCCTGCTCCAAAAATCGCTAGGAAGACCTGGGCTGGCTTTCGATTCACAGCGATTTTAAAAGGCTTGTCGCCGATTGTGATGGACAGCAAGGCCGAGCGTCGCGCCTGCGTTCTCCTCTCGCTTTCTCTCTCAAATCTCAACTGTTCCAAGGCCGCAGCGAGGGCCTGTTCGGGAGCATCTAGGGCTTGCAACTGACTGCGATGATTCCGTCTTCGCCCAAGCCAGGAGCTTTGCTCACTTTCTACCACCCAGGCTTCCCACATTTCTTCGCGCGGTCGCAGCAAAAGCTCGTCGAGTCTTACCCTATCTCTTATCATCTCGAAAAAGACCCAGAGGGTCCCCCCGCATCCCAGGCCGTAACCAAAATCGATCTCACCCGGTTCACCAGTCTCGTAACACTTCAAGCGCGCCGGCGCGTGCTCCTCGCTTTGGAGCGATAAACCCTCATCGAGGATCGCCTGTTCGAGACAACCTCCAGAGACCAGTCCAAACACCTGCTTGGCTTGACTGATGAAGAGCTGTGCCCCTGCCTTCTGATAACACGAGCCCTCGGTATGAACGAGTGACACGAGGATCCCGCCAGCCTTCGCCTCCGGTGGCAGATCGATGGCATCGTGAACTCTCGCGCTGACGCGTCGCAGTTGATTTTCCACCCGTGGCTTCGACTTTCCGTCACCCATAAAGGCGACATGACAGGAAAAAGACTCTTCATGAAATAGCAAGATAGCTCCAAAAATTCAATCCAGAAAACCCCAAAAAAGTCTGCAAAGTCAGAGTGGGCAAGTTCTTCCCTCCGCGCTAGCCACCCAACTTGCTATCGTCAAAACTAGGGTAATTTTAACGGGCGTCCGTCCGCATGTTGGGAATTATGCGTTTCATCCTCTTGATCATAGCGACAGTGGGCAGCTTGAGACTGCTGTTTGGCTGCGGTGCCGAAACCAGCGATGAGTCGCTGCGTCTGCGCGTGATTTGGGAGCGCGACCCCCAGCATGAAAGCACCGTCTCGTGGTTGACGCCGGCCAGCGTACCCTCCAGTAAAATCTACTATGACACCGCCTCCCACGCCGCTATCGATGACTATCAATGGCAAATGGAGCCGGAGAGTCAAGCCATCGCCGAATCGCGGCTCTTTTCTCAGCGTGCTCTGCCGATGCAGCATCACGCTCGACTCTTGAATCTACAGCCAGGCACGACCTACTATTTCCGCGTCGCTCGCACCAAGGGACCGAGCGAGGAGTTTTCGTTTCGAACCGCCCCCGAAGGCAATCGCGTGACGCTCCTCTTCGGCGGCGATTCACGCAGCGATCGCAGCATGCGACGCAAGATGAACGAGCTGGTCGCTCGCCTGATGCAGGCCGACAATGAGATCGCAGGACTGGTTCACGGCGGCGATTACGTCGCCGACGGCAAAAATTGGGCTGAATGGAGTGAATGGCTGACCGATCAAGAGGAACTCGTCCGCGATGGCTCAAGACTCTTACCCATCATCCCCACGCGAGGCAATCACGAAACGGATAAAGAGTTATTCAATCAAATATGGAATAGGCCCGGTGAAGGAAAAGACTATTTTGCGCAGCGCTATGGCAAAGCGGGGCTGTTGATTCTCAATACGGAAGAGAGTCTGAGCGGTGATCAGTTCCAATGGATGGAAAGCCAGCTGCAAGGACTCAAGGACGCCCACTGGATCATCGCGAACTACCATAAACCGGCCTATCCCGTCGTCAAGATGCCGAGCGCAGCGCGGGGCATCTGGGTTCCCTTGTTTGAAAAATATCTGGTCGATTTAGTCTTCGAATCCGACGGCCATGCTTTCAAGCGAACAACTCCCATTTTTCAAGAAGCCAAGGATGAACTACGCGGCATCATCTACGCCGGCGAAGGTGGGATGGGCGTGAAGCAACGAACCCCGCAAACTTCTCTTTGGTACATAGCCGACGGCGGCATCGCTCTCAAGGCCCACCATGTTCTCAAACTGCGGATCGACGAGCAAAACGCTGTGTTAGAGACCTTTGGGGAAGATATGCAGATACTCGACTCCTACACCCTACGTCCGAAGCTTGCTCTCCGGCAGCAAACAGAGGTCAAGCCATGATCGTACTAAAGGACCTCAGCAAAGAAACGAATGGCCATCCGCTCCTGGACAAGGTGAATCTCTCGATATTTTCAGCCGAGAAAGTTGCTCTGGTTGGCCGTCGGCATTCGGGCAAGAGCACCCTGATGCGTATTCTCTGCGGCTACCTGCGACCGACGACGGGGAGCGTACGGGTTGGAAACTTCGATCTCGGACGGCAAAGCTCACAGGCGCGTCGTCTCATCGGCTATGTGCCGACCGATCCACCACTCTACCCAGAATTGACCGTCGAACAATATCTTGTTTTGTGCGCCAGCCTCCGCGGTTTGAAACGCAGCGCGGCGGAAAGCGTCGCTGAACCCTGCGAGCTCGCTCATGTTTGGACGCGATTGATCAGCTCTCTGCCGCGCGGCTTAGCGCAGCAGATTAATTTAGCTCAGGCTCTGCTGCATAATCCTAACTTTCTCCTGATCGATGATCCTTTCGTCGATCTTGATCCAGCTGAGCGGACTACTGTGCTCGGCATCCTTCAGAAGTTTGCGCCCAATAAGACCCTGCTCCTCGCGACGCATAACCTAGATCTGCTCCCCTTACTCTGCAACCGCGTTCTGATCCTCCATGAAGGGCGGATCAGCTTTGACGGCGAACTGAAGCAACTGTCGCATTTTGATCGTTTGGAATCAGCGTTTCTTCACTATACTCCTACACAAGAGAACGCGATTGAGAGCTTTGATTGGTCTCCTGAAACATGAATTGAGGCACTACTTTCTGCGTCCATGGGCTTCCGTGTGGCTCGGTCTATGGATCACGGCTAGTATGGCTTGCACGCTGCTGCATGGACAGCTGCTCGATGGCAAGGAAGCTTGGCTGACGCCTCTCTTTCTCTATTTGCCTTGGATCGGTGTCCTGCTGATCCCCGCGCTGGGCATGCAGATGTGGGCGCGCGAAGCCGATCTCGGGACTCACGTTTGGCTTCTCAGCCTGCCGCACAGCACGCTGCGTTGTCTCCTCGTCAAATTCTTTGCGGCGTGGCTGCTGCTTATTCTCGCGATCAGCCTCACTCTCCCGCTGCCTCTGACGCTCATGTACCTGGCCAAACCTGATCTAGGTGTGATGCTGACGAGTTATCTAGGGATATTCGGTTATCTCAGCGTGCAGCTCGCGCTCTGCAACTTCGCATCAATCCTGAGTCGACGCCCCTTGGCCGCTTACGTCTGTGGCTTCTGCTTTTGTCTCTTAACGAATCTGCCTGCCTGCGATCTTCTCAACGAAGGTCTCCCGCATGGATTCTCTTCCGGATGGATGGCTTACGTGAGCCGCTGGTCGAGCACTTATCACCTGCTGGGCTTTCTCCGAGGGGTGGTTGACAGCCGCGATCTCTTCTACTGGTTCGGCATGATGCTCCTCCTCTTGACGGCCACTTATCTGACTCTCGTTCGCAAGCGTAGCCTCTCCTCATCTAGCTGGCGCCATCCCGAACCGCGAACCCTCGCGGGACTCTGCAGCATGACTTTGATGGCTGTCAGCCTCATCATCTTCGCGGCTCAGAATCATCGGCGCTGGGACTTTACCGAAGAGCAGCTCTTCACGCTCTCTGAAGGTTCCCGCTCCATCGTCTCCAAGCTCAAAGAACCTTTGGAAGTCACCTTCTACTTCTCGCGCTCTCACGCCGAACTAGAGCCGGCCCTGCGCATCTACGGTCAGCGCATCGAAGAGCTCTTGCGAGAATTTGCTGCTGCCGCCCCCGATCGGTTCAGCTACCAAGTGATCGATCCCCAGCCTCAATCCGAACATGAATTAAACGCCCGGCTCAATGATCTCTTAGGACTGCAGAGCTCGCAGGGAGACACCCTCTATTTTGGAGCTGTCTTCACCCTGTCCAGTCAAAACCTCAGCATCCCTTACTTCGATACGCAGAAGGAAGATCAGCTCGAATATGAACTCTCGGAAGCCATTGTGAGAATCTCGCAGAAAGTTAAACCCGTGCTCGGGATCCTCTCGCCTCTGCCGGTGCTGGGTGATCAGGGACACGTCAGTCCGATCTTGACCCAAGACTGGGCTTTCGTCGCGGCGCTGCGGACGCTTTACCACGTTGTTGAAATCTCACCGCAGACCGAACAGATACCTAATCACGTGCATACCTTGCTCGTCATTCATCCAAAAGAAATCGGTGTTAAAACCGAATACGCTATCGATCAGTTCGTCGTCAACGGTGGCAATCTCCTGATCGCAGTCGATCCCTTTTCGCGGGCTGAGCTCTCCTATGCGTCGGCCAACGCTCCCCCCTCTGATCTCAGCAGTCATCTGCCGCGGCTCTTTGAAGGCTGGGGCATGGACTACAGTCCCGAACAAATCGTCGGCGATAAGGCGCGGAGCATGCCTCTCCAGAATGCGATCGATTCGATCGACTACCCTTTCTATTTGCGGTTGCGCGGGGAAGACTTTAACGCCAAGCATCCCGTATCAGGACGCGTGCAGGAGCTAGTTTTCTCGGAGGCTGGATCGCTCGGTCACTTTGAAAAGGGGAACGGCCTGCACTGGCAGATTCTTGCGCAGTCTTCGAACCAAAGTGCAACAGTGCCAACTAACAAGGCGCTCTACATGTCGCCCAATCAACTGAGCCTGCAGCTCAAACCCGATGGCAAGATGCGCGCCCTTTCCGGAGTCCTTTTCGGTCGCTTCAAGTCGGCCTTCTCGGAAAGGCCCGCGGGCTCGCCTATCACCACGCACGTGGTGGAAAGCGAGCGCGATAACGCCGTGATCATCTTCGCCGACGTCGATTTTCTTTCCGATCACAACATGGTGGAAAAGATTCAATCGCTCAATCAGATGGTCTATCGACCCAAGAACGACAACCTCAGCTTCTTTCTCAAAGCCATCGAATTTGTGGGCGGCAACAAGGATCTCGTCGCCATCCGCAACAGCCGCCGCGTTCCGCGGCCCTTCGCTCATCTGCAAAAACTTCAGATCGCGGGTCAGGAGCGATGGCAAGGTGATCTCGACAAGGTCGGATCACAGCTCTTAGAGCTGCAGGTTCGCTTGAAGGAAACGCAGAACACCAGCGGTGCTCAGCGGATCCTCAGCAATCAGCAGCTGCAGGAAATTCGCGACTTGCGCATTCAAGAAGCCCAGTTGCGAGCCGATCAAAGACGCCTTAAGGGTGCCATGTTGGAAGACAGTTTGGAACTGCGCCGATGGCTCGTCAGCCTCAATATCTTCGCTTTGCCCTTGCTCATTGCAGGACTCTGGTTCATCCTTTTTATGCTCCGCAAACATGGACGCAGACTCTT
>CANJJY010000217.1 GCA_947474445.1 Oligoflexaceae bacterium | reverse complement strand
TTTTGTTCTTCTTCCCTTCAGCGAAGGCCGCATGCGCCGATGCAGGCAGGTTTTCACCTTTGAGCACGATCCACATTTTATAGTCAGCGATGAGGGTATCAGGAGTGTGCGAGCCTGATTTAAATTTTTTGAGAATTTTCTTGGTCGCTTCTTGCTCTTCTTCGTTAAGACTTTCGAAGTGATCGACGTGCTCGACACTGGCATGACGTCCGTGCTGCTGGAAGGCGGAACGCAGCTTTTCAGTCAATTCGATACGTCGTCTAGTCGTTAAAGACATGCAAGGACTCCAAGATCAGGAGATACAATCGTTGCGGCCAAAGTTTGGCCGGTCCTGATTATTAACGATCAGCGGCAAAAAGAAAACAAAAGCCGGGAAAATGCCAGGTTCGGACTTTGGCAATCCCCGCATGCCACCCTTTCTAGGCTCATCTTAGGTCGAGAATTCACTTTAAGTGCTTGTATAGGCAGTCAAAAAGGCGAGCATCGAGGGTAAAAACTCTCAGTTGAAGTCTCTGAGATGATGAGCCATTCCATGTCGAACAGGCACATCTGCTAAAGACGGCATTTGGACGGCCGATAGGCTTTAAATCCAGTAGCGAATTCACTGGATTCGATCACATCCTAGGAAGGGAGGCGATCATGTCTCACGATTTTCAGCCGAAGCTGCGTACCTATTTTATCCTCATGTCGCTTCCTTTCTTTATAAGCTGCTCTCAAAATGAATTTCACGGCTCCGTGCGCCGGATGCCGACTTACTCAGGGGACGTGACGGTCTCGGCCGTCGACACAAAGGAAGCCAGCGTCCCTGTTTCCTTAGAACCGAAAGCTGAAATGCTGATGGGTAGCTTTCCGGCCGCGCGAACGGAGATTGAAAGTCTGCGCTTCACTCTCGACACGAGAGAAGTAAGTACAGATTTTGAACTGAAAGATATTCTCCAGGATCAGACGCAGGTGTTTCGTCAGATGACGCGGCCTCGTCATACCGAGCGATTTCAGCAAGGGCATCCTCCTTCCGCACAGCATGAGACCTTTGATCAGCAATCACGACGGGGAATGGTCGATATTCTGCTGGTGATTGACGACAGCATTTCGATGAAAGAAGAGCAAAGAAATCTCAGCGATAAAATGCATGAGCTCGTCGGAGCCATCGAGGGGAGTGATTGGCAGATTGGCGTCATTACAACGTCGGCTGTGTATGAAAACAATGTTCCTCAATGTGTCATGAATCTGATCCGCTCGACCGAGGCCGATGCGGATGAAAAATTCAAAAAGGCCGTCCTTGCGGGTACCTCAGGCGATAGAAATGAGCAGGGTATCCTACAAGCCGTGGTTGGGCTTTCCTGTCCAACTCATCCTTGGCTCAGGCCAGGAGCTTCGGTCGCCGTTTTGATCGTTTCTGACGAAGACAACTGCAGTGCCGATGGGCTCGATTGCCCAGGTACCGCTTCGGCCAAGGAAACTTTTCTCATTGATTATGTGGAAAAGGACCTGGGCCGCGTGATTGGCAAAAATGCAGGTTTTTATGGTATCTTTTCGCCCCCTGCGTCGCCCTGCCAAACCTCTTCAAACGTAGGTCTCCAATATCAGAGACTGGTCGACTATAAGGCCCAAGGTGCCCTCAACTACGGAAATATTTGTGACGTTAGCTACAAGTCGACACTCAACCGCATTTCAGACAGCATTGCCACACTGCTCAGCAGTCAGTTTGAATTAAAAGATTTGCCCTTGCCATCGAGTTTGCAGCTCAAAATGCAACTCAGCGATGGCACTGAGCGATGGCTCGGACCGGGGGACTATTCTATTGACCAACGGACAATAAGCTTTTCTCCGGGAAAAGAACCACCGGTCGGAGCGCAGCTGCGAGCTGATTATACCGTGGCTGGACTTCCGATGTGGAAAGAGGTGGAACTCGGTGATGCGGCAGCCTTGGATACCATAGAAGTCATGTTTGACGATGATACGATAGCGAGCGATGACTATCGGCTGGAAGGCCGCACCTTGAAATTTGCGGAAATGCCTCCAGCGGAGACCCTTATCCGTGTTCAATATCGCTCCGACCTTCCTTTGCCCAAAACTTTTAATCTTCCGGTTCAAGCTCAAGCAGGTAGCGTTCAAGCGAAGATCGACGGGCAGGAAACGCGATCCTTTCAACTTGATCCTTTGCAGCGTGCCCTGACTTTTCAATCGGCTCCTAGCGATGGAGCAGAAATCGAGCTGCACTGGACCTATCGCCAGGGACCTCAGCTTTCCTATGCTTTGCCACTGGGCGAAGAGAGTAGCGGCTATCAAATCATCGACGAAAAGGGCCCCATCCCTTTTACCGTGCAGCAGGGCGTATTCACTCTTCCCCTTGCTGAGCACAAGCTTGGAAAGATTCTGACCTTGCGCTACCAGATGCCCGACTTCAATCAACGCGTCTTTGCCCTCGCTCACGAGCCCCTTCCCGAGAGCGCACAGTTAGATCAAGGGCCAATCACCTGCCGTATAGGGGGGGGGGTGGTAATCAAAGGGAGCACGCTTACCAGCACTTGCGGTGTCACGTCACGCACGGAATTCACGCTCAGCTACCTGTATTATGTCATGCAAACAGATTTCAGTCTCAGTGGGGTCATAGAACCCGAACGAGGTCAATGGCGCGTTCAGGTCGATGGCGTTCCAACAGACGATTTTGAGCGGAAAGGCACAGTTATCAAACTCAATTTTGAAGTTCCTCCGACCGCTCGCATTGGAATTCAATATCTCTATCCCGAAGATCTTGGGCTAAAATCAGCTCCTCAAGGAAAGGGAGAGAAGCTATGAAGTTAGCGGGCCTTTTCATCCTTGCCTTGACCCAGTTAGTAGGCTGCCGCATCGATCGTCCACCGCCGCTCCCTTCGGTCGCTGGTGATGACGGACAAACAGGCGATCTTTCGGCTCTTCCTGCAGAGACTGATCATCAAAGCCCAGCAGATGGAACGGTGGAAAAACCGCTTGATACCGTTGTTCATACCGATCCAGAGCCAAGCATCGAACATCCCCATGAGTTTAAACCCCAGGACTGTCTCGCCTTGCAGACAGAAATGCCCGAACTGCCGAGTGGCAACTACGATATCTATCCTTTCATTGATGATGGAGTCATGACGTCCATCCAGGCCTCCTGCGACATGGAAACGGATGGGGGAGGCTGGACCCTCGTACTCAATTACAATCACAAAGCCGCAACTAATCCACCTCTCTTTGTTCGAACCGATTCATTGCCTCTGAAAGGCGGTGATAATCTAGGTTTCGACGAATCTCTGCAGCTTGGAAATTGGGGCCATACAAGCAATGCGCTGCTCGATCATTTTAAAGGCATGCGGTCCTTGCGGTTTTTCTGTCGATCCTCTGAAAACAGCAGAGTCCTGCACTTTAAGTCCGATGATGCGAACTGTACGATGGCATCGAAGACGGGTACGGGTGGTTGTCTATCTATGAAAGAAAGTTTCATTCCGCTGGCTGACCACTCGGCTATCATACCCGGAGCAATGGACAGGGCCGAACTTGAACGTGGTGACGAAACCCTTACCTACAATACATTTGGTAAATCAGAACCGATTGGGCCAGATCGCATGTGGAGCATTCGTGCCGAACCCTCGCAATCAACGTGGGAATGCGATTTTGGATCCAATAATGCAAGTTACGATACCATGCATCGCGTTTGGATCCGTTGAGAATTTGATGGGAATCGTCTTCTAGCAAATGCACTTTTGCCGCGACACGGCCTGCCAGAAGTAGATTTTAAAGTATCTTAAAAGATGCTAATTAATCGAAAATAATCGATTGCTTGAATTTCTTGCGCAAAGAATGTCATTGAAAATTATTCATCCGTCTTCGAATTCTCCCATCATCATCGGAAATTTTCATTTTTTTATATTTGATGTACGATAACTTCGAACCTCAATACATTTGGAGTTTTCGATGAAAGTGCTCTCTTGCACAATCGTTTCGGCCTTTTTGATATCCGGTTTTGGTGCGGTCGCCGTCGCTGCTGAAGAAACGCCTCGTAATATTTGGGGTGGATATGGGCAGCCTGGACCTAAAGGGGATAGAGGAGACAAGGGCGATAAGGGAGATAAAGGTGACAAAGGCGATAAAGGTGAAAAGGGTGACGGAGGTTGGCAGGGCCCTGCTGGATCTCAAGGCGACAAAGGCGAGAAAGGCGATACCGGACCGGCAGGCGCAGACGGGCCTGCTGGACCAGCCGGACCGAAAGGAGATGTGGGTCCCGCTGGACCTAAGGGCGACGTTGGTCCCATGGGTTATCCCGGTTACGCAGGTCCCGAAGGACCTGAAGGTAAAGTCGGCCCTAAAGGTGACAAAGGCGACAAGGGTGATACCGGACCTGAAGGGGCCAAAGGAAACGTAGGTCCAACTGGTCTGCCAGGTCCAGCTGGTAAGCAGGGTGATAAAGGTGATCAGGGAGAAATGGGCCCCCAAGGACCCAAAGGTGAGGCCGGACCGAGGGGGTTGCCGGGACCATCGGGGCCTGAAGGAAAAATGGGACGCACCGGAGCCAAAGGTGATGCAGGACCAGCTGGACCGGCGGGTGATGAAGGCCCGCGGGGACCGCAAGGTGTCGCAGGGCCCCAGGGACCCCAAGGCATCAGCTGCAAGTTGGTCGATATTGGCAATGGCACGGGCAACATAACGTGCGGGGATATCACCTTGCACGTGGTGCTGGCTGGCATCAACGATCTCGCCAAGAAAAATTACCGTGACCAAGAAAAAGTTGACACCGACTCAGATGCGACCGAGGACGAATCGAACGAAACGCACACGGCACCCTAAGTTGAGGAAGCGACGTCTTTTTCTAATTCCAGTCCCTTAAGCTCGACGATTTGGTTTAAGGAAGGCGGCTTCACCTTCAAAGATCTTGCGGTAAGCATGACAGTAAGGTTGGTCGCCCTTCCTCTCGTAGTAGTGCTGATGGTAGTCTTCTGCGGGCCAAAATTTGACGGCTGGCTTCAGCTCTGTGGCAACTTCATGCTTCATTCCCTGCAGACGTTCTATCATGCTTTCGGCTATGCGTTTCTGCTGATCGTTTGCATAGAATAGGGCCGAACGATATTGCGGCCCGATATCAGGTCCCTGCCCATCCCGCTGCGAAAAATCGTGGGTCTCAAAAAAGATGCGGACCAAGCTCTCGTAACTCACCAGGGTCGGATCAAAAACAACTTCAAGAGCTTCAAAGTGTCCGGTCTTCTTTGCGCAAACCTGTTCGTAGGTCGGATGATCGACGTGACCTCCCGTATACCCAACCTTGGTTTGTAAAACACCGGGTACGCGAGCTAAGAAATATTCAGTCCCCCAAAAGCATCCTGATGCAAAAATCGCTGTTTCCGTCTTTACGTCAGATCGCGCTTTGAATGTAAGGCTGACCGAATTAACGCAATGCCTCACGTTTTTTGGAGTAAAACCTTCGCCGCTAAAAATATGGCCGAGATGCGCGCCGCAACTTTTACAGAGTATCTCGACGCGTTGGCCGTCGGCATCGGGACGATGTTCTACGGTGCCTGGAATTTCATCGTCAAAGCTAGGCCAACCGCAGTGGGATGGAAACTTGTCTTCGGATCGATAGAGTGGAGTTTCGCAGCGCTTACAAACGTAAACTCCGGGAGCATCAGTATAGGTGTAAAGTCCAGAAAAGGGGGGTTCAGTTCCCTTTTTGTCGATGACATAGGTTTCAAAGGCGCTGAGCTGTTTTGGTTTTGTCATGATTGGGCTACCTCCTGATGCAGCAGACGATACGACGAAGAGGGGACGGAGTCCTCACAAGTTTTGAATCGGTTCGAAGAATTAAGAAAAAAAAGGTCTTCGTAGTTTTGCTGAGAGAGGCTGAGCAGGTGAAAGACGATGATCAGTGGATGTCCAATTGACACCTTGAACTCGGTATTAAAATCGCATAGTTTGTGCCCTCTGATCGCATAGCTCAGCTGGATAGAGCACCAGATTTCTAATCTGGCGGTCGGTGGTTCGAATCCACCTGCGATCGCTCTTCATGCCAAAAAAGCCATTTTGGCCCCCCCGACTATCGAAAAACCGATCCAATACCCAGCATTAAGATACGAAGTTCGTAGTAGCCTGCATTGGGAGATTCACCTTCAGGATTCAAAGCCGATCCCCGAATAAAACTTGCGTAAGTCACCCAATCGGTTTTCTTGCCCGGTATTTCGTAGGAGGCCGTCAGGTGGGTTCTATCGAGAGCCTCAAAATCTTGGGCACCCCGTCCTCCCATCAATATTTCGCGCTTCTCACTGAGCAAACCTGGGCCCTTGTTTTTGGAATAGGCTCCGTAGGAAAAGCCGAGAGTATTTTTGCTGGCGAGTCGATAGCGTCCTCCCAACACATAATTATGAGTATTGAGAAACTCGACCTGAGATTCCGAAGCTAAGGCATTATTCGGGGGCTGGGCAAAAAGAGTCGCTGGGACCCAAACTTCATAAGAATATTGGCCGTAAAAGCGCATGGCCCCGAATCGTCGCGTCTGGAGGCCGAGACCGTAAACGGTGGGTCGATAATTGCGTCGCTCGAGATATTGAGGTTCGGCACCGAACGCGACGATAGAAATAGTGTAGGGAATTTCTTTTTTAGCCTGATAACTCAATGCGAAGGTTCCGACACCGGACCAAACATAACGCAGGCCGATGACGGGGCGGATAAACTTAGCGTTGGTTTTCGTCACGATCGCGTCATTTTCAGTCAGATTGATAGTCGACGTTGTTTCGGAGGTGTCGTAGATGGCACTAACGCCTAAGCTCAATTTAGAGCCTATTTTATAAGCGAGGCCAAGCCCTGCTTTGTAGCCTTTTTGGGAAGCGGCCACGGAAACCACCTGATATTTTCCGTCCAATTCAACCGGGAAATCTTCAACCTTGGTGGTCGACCCAATACCCGTCGGCAAGAGCATCGAACCGATGGCGAGGTGTCCAAACTTATAATTTCCCCCCACCGAGGGTAAAGGTAAGACAGGAATAGTAATCTGCCCGGGCTTGATGCCTGGTTCGGGTGTGGTGACTTTGTAGTTGAGGTTCAGAAGCGCAAAATCTACGTAAGCATCGCTGGCACTGCTAGCCCAAAGATTGGCAGGATTGAGGAGAACCGATTCGCCCCCGCGGCCCATGATAATCCCGGCACCGCCCGAGGCTCGGTTATAGATGCCGTGATATTCAAAAATATCGTTGGCAAGCGATACTGTTGACGCGGACACGATCAGAACGAAGAGAGAAAGCGATATAACTTTTCTGCTGTGCACTTCCCTGGCCCCCAGCTTCGGGTAGAGCGCGACTTATTGTCGCCCGCCCAAGCATTTCTCATTATTTAATAGTCGCATTGTAGCCTTCAAGCGTTAGACGCTTCGATAGGGCTAAAGCTGAAGTCTCAGCAGCTGCATGCTGGCCACGATTGTTGAGCTGTTGATGGGCCACGGCTACAACCTTGGTGCTGTTACCATCGGCAATGAAGAAAGAAAGAGTATTGCCTAGGATGTTGTCAGAATTATCGGCCTCTCCTGGCTTCAATCCACTCATCGCAGACACAACTAGCTGATCTTTAAGATTAACATACTGACCATCGCTGATGCTTATGTCCGTTATCGAGATAATAGCAACCTTGACCGTGACGGTCTGCTTGCGGACGAGGCCACCTAAATCCATTCCGCCTGCAGGAGCTCGCTCAGAAACAGTGGCAGTGGTAAAAGTTGCGTTGCCTTCGACAAAACTGATGTCGTTGAGCAC
>CANJJY010000216.1 GCA_947474445.1 Oligoflexaceae bacterium | reverse complement strand
GTTTGGTCTCGAGTACGAGCGCAAAGTCTTCGTCCTTTTGTTCGAGCAGCAGGCGATCGCGCAGCAATCCCGCCCCGTGAATCACGCCGACAGGAATGCCGAAATGGGCCTTGAGTTCATCAAAGGCCGTGCGCAGTTCGACCTCTTTGCTGACGTCGACACTGCGATAGTTCACCTTTGCACCGCGCAGCGTCAGGTCTTGAATCGTTTCGCGCAACTCTCGTCCTGCCAGCACAGCCTGAAAGGCCTTTTCCAGTTCGCGCGGATGTTTCAGTTCGGGATCGGCAGCGAGCAGCAGCCGCTTGATCTGCGCGGGATCAGTGACGCCGACCAAAAAGGTTTTTTCACTCGCTTCATAGACGCTCCGGCCCCAGATCACAAAATGAGGCTGCTGGGCGCTGGCCAGCGTTTTCAGTGCTGCGGCCGTAACGCCACGCGCGCCGCCCGTTACCAGGATGAGGTCACCGGTTCGCAGAGGCGGAAGCGGTTCAGGAGACGGCACCTGCAAGTTTTCCGGCCGGAGTTCGAGCTGAAACAGCTGATCGCGGGTCACTCCGATTTCCACCGGTCCGCGCGCGCAGGCGACCTCGATCACCCGCAGGGCGGCTTCAAAGCCATCGGCGAAATCTTTCCCTATATCAAGGGCCCGTGCATGCACTTCCGGCCATTCTTTATCGACTGTTTTGGCTAAGGCGGCGATACCGCCCGCATAGCTTTGACTCAATTGCTGAAGACCCTCGAGACCAAAACGCCCGCCATGCCGCGTGATCGTCACGAGCAGAGCTTGGCTCGCGTTCTTCAAGAGAGTCGGTCCAACTTTTCGAACCAGAGCGAAGGCTTGCTGCAGCCACTTGAGAGGCGGTACATCAAACTTGAGCGGAGCCAGAATAAAAAGACCTGAGAGATGCTCCGGAACCGACCATCGATCCTGCATGGCTAGAGAGACCAGGCGAGCTTGCACGCCGCGCTCTTGCATTTTGAGCATCATGTTGCGGGCGAGGTTACTGCCATCGTCGGCAATCCAGATCTCTTGACCGGCGCTGAGCGTGCGGGCCGCTGGACGACCACTGCTTTGAAAGCTCGTAGCTTCGAGACGGAGACAATCTATTCTTGAGGCCTGCAAAGGCAAAGGAGGAAGCAGGACATCCGCTTCTTTCACGTCTTCTGACGGCTCAGAAGAGCTTTCCGCCGTCTCTAGCGCGAGCGAAGGCTCGAGCGGATCGGGAAAGGCATCGAAGGGATCATCACCGGCAGCCTGCAGGTCCTGTGCTTCGCTCGCTTCTCTTTCTTCTCCGCTCTCTTTCGCTTCAAGCTCTAGGTGAGGGGGCTCTTTTTTTTTTCCGCTCAGATCCCAGCTTTGATTCAACTGCGGATCGAGGAGAGCTTCGGCGACGGACTCATCGCCGGTTCCTGCACTGACACTGATGAAATCGAGTATGGTCTTAGCCTGACTCAACACTTCAGGCGAAAGGTTCTGCATCGACGGAATCTGTTCGGCCAGCGCTGAAAGGATTTCGACCCGCTTGATCGAATCGATGCCAAGGTCGGCTTCCAGATCCATTTCCGGCGCGATGACTTCGCGCGGGTAACCGGTTTTCTCGGCGATGATGCGATAGATCAGCTCTTCCTGTTCGCGTCGCGAAGGGAAGGGCAGCGGCGCAGCCAGAGGGCTATGGGACGAGGCTAGAGGGATGGGGAGCGGCGCAAAGTCATCGGCTTCCACAGGAGCTGAGGGCGCGAGCAGACCTTGCAGATCGCTGATGGTCCGCATCTGATTCAAGGTTTCAGGCGCCAGGCCCAAGAGCTCGGGGAATTTTTCCTGCAGACTCGAAAAAATTTCGACCTTCTTGATGGAATCAATCCCAAGGTCGGCTTCCAGATCGAGATCGCCTTCGAGCATCGCAACAGGAAATCCAGTCTTTTCTGCGATCAACTCGACAACTTGCTGCAACTTTGCACCCGCGTCATGCACGAGGGCGACCTGCCCCGCAGCCCAGGCTCCCCGGCGTTCGCCGGCGGCCGCCGCGGTGATGGCTGGCGACGGTACAGCCACTTCGGCAGCAAGTCGGATGAGGTCAGCGATGGTCCGCGCTTCAGCCTGTCGCTGAGGATCGAGATTGAGCTGGGGCAAGGCCTGCTGCAGCTGCGAATAGATTTCGACTTTCTTGATTGAATCGATGCCGAGATCACTTTCAAGATCCATGCTCGGCTCGAGCATCGCCGCAGGATATCCCGTGCTCTGGCTGATCAAGTCGATGATTATTGCTTGCGTCTGCCCCTGTGCTGGCGATGATCCTTCGCTCGTCACTACGGGTAGAGCCACGCTTTGAGCGGACACAGCCCCAGTTTTTACTGGTGCGGGAGTCCTTTCGCGGGGTGTTTCTCCGCGAGGTTTTTCTAGCGTCGGCGCCAGAGGGACGAAAGGCCGTGTGGACGGCACCGGGCTCTCTTTGAGGGGCGACGGTCGTGGACTGACTTCTTCGCGCGGCAGAGGAAACTCAGTCTCGGGCTCTCTCGACTCCCGCGTTTCCATCGCTAAGGGGCTTTTCTCATCGAGCAGAACGGCCCGCAGCAAAGTCTGAAACTGCCTTTGATTTTCGAGAAACAGCGTATGAGCATCAGCAGTCCGACGTTGCATGTCTTGCATATCGCCGAGCAACTTCTCTAAGCGCTGCAGATCTTCGAACTTCGACTGAGACATGCTGACCTCACGATTGGACGCTTGCGTCGTTTGCTTTGGTTTCAGAATAGGGGAAGGCGGTGCCCGCTCGGATGTGATCGGACGTTTCGGTTCACGAGTGGTCTGCGCTTGCGCCTGAGAAGCTTGCGATAAGGCTGGCATCGGTGCGGCGATCGGCATCGAGTTCGGTACCGATTCCGCTTTGATAGGTTTTTGCTGTTTGTCTTGAGCGTCAGGCTGCTTTTTGCCATCAGGCTTTTTACCTTCAGGCGCAGGGCTTCGATGATTCGCTCCGGATAGCATGACGTGAAATTTCCCCTGCCGCGCCGTCGATTGCGTCGTTCCCGGATCCCAGGCGGACCAATCCACTTCAAAACCGCGCAGGCTCAGCTGCAAGAGGAGATGAGCCAAGCCTTGCATGCTCGTCGATTCAGAATCGAGGCTGAGGACTTCCGCTCCTGCGTTAGCGCGGAGCAGTCCTTTTAATTTGCTACCCGGCCCCACTTCGACAAAGGTCGAGACGCCATCGGCCAGCATCTTTTGCATCATTTCGGCAAAGCGGACGGGACTCGCGATCTGCTGAACGAGGTCTTCGCGCATAGTGCGAGGATCGGACCCGTAGGCTGCGGCACTGCGGTTGGCATAGACGGCCATGCGCGGCGCGAGGAAAGGAATCTGTTCCAGTTCGGCCGCAAAAGGCTCGACCGCTTCACCGACCCAAGCCGTATGAAAAGCTGTGCTGACATCGAGCATCCGGCTGGCGATACCATGCTTTTTCAGCAATTTCTGCGCCGCATCCAAGGCTTCGATTGCCCCGCCGTAGACCACTTGCTCAGGAGCGTTATAGTTGGCAGGAGAGACGGCGAGACCGCTGTCAGCCAAAGCCGCAGCAATGCGTTCAGCCGCGGCCATGACAGCTAAGAGACCTGCGCCTGGCCGCGCCTTCTCACTCATCAAGCGTCCACGATGGTAAGCGGCGCGCAAGAGATCGCCTTCACTCCATACCCCGGCAGCGTAGAGAGCGAGCAGCTCGCCAAAGGAATGACCAGCCAAGGCATCGGGCTTCACTCCAAAGCGCTGCAGAATCTGCCAGACCCCGCGGCCAGCAGCGGCGAGCGCCAGCTGGGCGTAACGCGTTTCCGTGAGAGCGCGGCTCTGCTCTTTTTGCTGCGCTGTATCAAAAGCTTGTCCCGGATACATCAACTGATGGAGGGAACGCCCTTCTTCACGCAAGAGAAAAGCTTCACTCTCTTCGAGGGACTCTAAAAATTCAGGAAACCGACAGGCGAGATCGCGGAGCATGCCCGGCGTCTGAGAGCCTTGTCCGGCAAAGATCAAAGCCAATCGACCGACGGTGGGTTCCTGCTGCTCGAGCAAAACGCCAGGAATCTTCACATCGACTCCCGCGCTCAAGGCCTTGCGCGCGCCCTCGATCTTCTCTCGAAAGGCTTCCCATCCTTCAGCAAAGATACCGAGACGCCAGGGGCTTTTGGCTTGAAATTCCTGCCGCCATCGCCGCGCGAGAAGGCGCGGTTCATGGCCCGCATCGAGCTCGGCGGCCGCACGATCGAGCTGCGCGATTAAAGAGCTGGCATCGGTGGCGCTAAACAAAGCCACCATCGAGAATGGATCCCAGCTGACATGCTGTTTTTTCGCCTGCAGCTCTTCGACGACGCAATGATAGTTGCTGCCACCAAAGCCAAAGGCGCTGACCGCCGCTCGCCTGGGTGCATCGCCACTGACCCAAGGCCGTGCCACGGGACTGACGAGAAAAGGCGAGGCGAGAAGCCGCGGATGAGGCCGCAGAATTTTCAAGGTCGGCGGCAATACTTTATGATGAAGCGCCATCACTGCTTTAATGAGACCTGCGGCTCCGGCTGCCGCCTTGGTATGACCAATCTGCGATTTAACCGAGCCGAGCGAACACCAGGCCGCATCCGCTTCGACCTTGCGATAGACTTGCGTCAGCGCATCGAGTTCGACGCCATCACCCACCTTGGTTCCCGTACCGTGCGCTTCGAGCAGACCGATGCTGCGCGGCGAAACACCGGCGCTTTGATAGGCGCGTTCGAGCGCCTTCACTTGCCCCTTGGCACTCGGCGCATAGATGGCCTGACCCTTCCCATCGCTCGCCGAACCTATCCCGCGGATCACCGCGTAGACGCGATCCCCATCGGCGAGCGCGCGATCCAAGCGCTTGAGCACGATCGCACCGAGACCTTCCCCGAGGATCGTTCCATCGCCTTCCGCATCGAAAGGTCGCGCTTGCCCGCTCGGCGACAGAGCCGGCGTTTTACTGAAACACATATACATGAATATATCGTTGAAAGTATCCATGCCGCCGGTGATCACCATATCGGCTTTGCCAGCTTGCAGCTCCATCACCGACATGTGCAAGGCCGCGAGAGAGCTGGCGCAGGCCGCATCGACCACGCTGTTGGTACCACCGAGATCGAGGCGGTTCGCAATGCGGCCCGCGACGACGTTGCCGAGCAAACCCGGAAAGGAATTTTCCTGCCATGGCACATACGAAGAGGCTATCTCTTCCATCACCTGGGCGGCCAGGTCTTCGGCGACACCGACCTTGGCCAAAGCTTTTTTCCAAATCGGATGACCGAGTCGGGCGCCGAGAGGAATCACGAGTTCCAGCGTGCCCGTAACGCCGAGCAGGCACGACACGCGATCGCGATCGAAGCTCCGGTCCGGTCCGTAACCCGCGTCGATGAGCGCTTGATGCGCGGCGACCATACCGAGAAGCTGAGTCGTATCAGTAGCTTCCAGCGCATGGGGAGCCAGACCAAACTGCAGAGGATCGAAGGCATAGGGTTGAATAAAACCACCGGTCTGCGCGTAGGTATGATCCGCTCGCTTGGGATCGGCATCGAAGTAATCGTCCGGCCGCCAATGAGTCAAGGGAATCGGTCCGATCGAATCGCGTCCGCTTTGGATATTTTCCCAGTACTGATTGACTTCAGCCGCATCAGGAAAGAGGCAACCCACGCCGATCACAGCGATAGCATCGCTGCCTTCAAATTTTTTGAGCGCGTCTTCGTCCGTCATCTTCATCGACGCTCTCCTTCGGTGGCGACTAGAATTTCACTCTGCGAGCGAGGTTTCAAAAGACCCTCCCTGTCGGCGATGGCGAGACCTTGAATCGCAGCGATCTGGATGCGCTGCAGCACTGCAGCGCTGAAGAGGAGATTGAGCGCTACCACGGGCGCGCTGCGATCCTCGATGTCTTCCAGACAAGAACCTTTGACCCAATCGTTGAAGGCAGGCATCGAGGGTCCGCACCAAATCTGATAATCGATCACCCGATCCGCAACGCCGCGCGTCGCCCAGTGCGAAGCCTGCCCGAGATAAGAGCGGAACAAGAGAGCCATCTTATGCTTGGGTTGCTTTTCTGCCCGCACGATTTCTTCGGGATCTCTTTGCGCAAAGAATTCAGCCGTGGATTGCCAGGCCTGATCGATGCTTTGCCGGAGCAGATGTTCTTCAAGAAAGCTCTTATCCTTGGCCGACATCGCGTCCAGACTGGGATAAGAACGATAGAATTCGTAAAGCTTTTGCGCGCGCATGGCAAACATGGTTCCGCGCTTGAGCACCTGCACCTTGATGCCCATTTCAAACATATCAGCGGCCGGCGCCATCGTGATGTCGCCTTGCTCCGTCGTCGCCAGCATCTGGCGCACGGCTTCGCTCGTCCCTGCTTCGATGCATCCCTGATTGATCGTGCCCGTGACGATGTAAGCGGCGCCCATGCTGAAAGCGGCCAGCGCAGCATGCGGCGTCGCGATGCCTCCAGCGGCGCCGACGCGCAGCGGCCTTGCATAATCAAAGCGCGCCTGCAGCTCGTCTTTCAGCGCCTGCATCTGCGGCAAGAGCGTGACCAAGGGTCGATTATCGGTGTGTCCGCCTGAATCGGCTTCGACCGTCACATCAGTCGCCATGGGAATAAAGGCCGCGAGTTCATGTTCACCCGCACTGATCCGACCTTCGCGCAGCAGTTCATCGAGCAGGGCGCGTGGCGGCGGGGACCAGAACTGGCGACCGACTTCGACACGCGATACTTTGCCGATGACGTGGTGAGGCGCGATGATGCTGCCATCGCTGGCTCGAGTCAGACCCGTGACGCGATACCGCACCAAGGCTTTGGTCAGCTTCATAAACGCCGACGCTTCGATGCGCACGATACCCTTGCTGATCAAGAGATCGCAGAGTTCGTCTTCGAGCCGCAAATCCTGAGGCGAATGGATAAAGTTAACAGCAAAGCTCCGACCTGCGCAGAGGTCCTGCAGCCGATCGAGATCATTCGCGACGCGCGCGAGGGGAAGTCCCGCCGCTCCGTATGACGCGAGCATACCCGCCCGAGCCAAAGCCGCGACGAGGGTAACGCTGGCAATGCCATGCGCCATCGCTCCCGCCATGTAGGGATATTCCAGGCCGTGGCTATCCAAAAAAGCTCGATCGCCGAAGTCTCGCAAGGACATCCCCGGCACGCACACGCGTCGTCCATCTTCGCGCGTGAGCTCGAGAGTCTGATGGAGGGCGGCGAGAGCCGATCGGATCGCAACTTGATGAAGCATTCAGGGTCCTTTAGGGGCCATCGCCTTACTATGTGAGCCTATGTGCTGCCGGCTGCGCCAGCAGTCCACGCGGTCGGCCCAGGCCAACGAAAAGAGTTTATTATGATGATTTCGCACGGCTGGCGATCATTTTCATCGCCTGCCCTGATTTTTCAACGTGTATTTATGTAAACGACAAGGCATCGAATCGTTCCGACACTGCGGCGAGAAAGATGCTGCGTCCCCACTTCTCTTGTATCCGCTGTTTTCTCCTCTGTCAAAGAGTTGAGAGAAGCCCCAGGCGCGGGCGAGCCTGCCTTTTTTTTGTACTAGTCAGCCCGGGCGCGGTCTTGCTACCATCCGTGGCGAGCTTTGCAAAGATCTTATGCATATAACGAGGATTTTTTCCTCCGCAGCAAGGACGAGATCGCTTTTTCGAGATCGGCTCTACTTAGAGGCGAGCATCCAGAGAATTTATATCAGGTTGGGCATGCGTTACCAAAAAGTTTTCATCAATAGTATCGGCTATGAGTTGCC
>CANJJY010000215.1 GCA_947474445.1 Oligoflexaceae bacterium | reverse complement strand
TTCTCCTCGGTAGATGGGCTGCTCACCGCTACGTGCCGCTCGCTTGGAAGTAGAAAGGGGGCTCAATATTTTCCGCCGGGTACCTTTCAGAGCAACTGGGGCACGATACTTTTGATCTGCGTGAAGCATGAAGGTGATGAGGCTATTTTTTGCAAAATCTTGAGGAAAATATTTTTACTTTGCCTTGGGTGCAATCAAAGATTTTTTCCTTCCTGTCATTAAGTCTTAATTTTGAGATATGCTCTAGTTAGCCTTAGTTCGCATTTTGAGGACCCGCAACCAGCGCACCGCGGCTCTTCAGAGTGCGTTCCACCATCAAAGCCAAAAGCTGTTCAAGCTCCGCCCCGACCTCGGGACTTTCGATGACAGCGAGAGCTCGCGCAATCGCTTCGATCGTCGCGAGACCCTCGGCCTTGTTTTCTTTTCTTACGCGATAAGCCGTGGGTCGTCCGGGGGCGAGCCGCACCGTCGGCATGCTGTCCAGCATCGGGACCCGGCGCCGCATCTTGCTGGTTTGGCGCCAGTTCCCATCGGGGACCACGAGATTGATCTTTCCTATGTTTTCCATCATCGCGGACGTCAGGATCTGCGCATCGTCGCCGGGGTAGAGGAGAAAATTGGGTCGACCCTCCATGAGATGCTCGGCGACATCGAAAGGCTTTTCCTGATCGCCGTGAGCGAGGAGAACGCTGTTTGGCAGCGCCAAGGAAGCGAGACGCCCGGTATTGGTCGGCACTTTTAGCTCTCGTTTGCTGATGATGATGATGACTTTGCTGGTGAGGGTGAGCTGCGGGATATCCGCACAGAAACAGAGCTCGGTTCGCATCAGGCAGCGCGGACAACGGAGCCAAAACTTTTTTCTCTGACTCACAGGGGCCTTTCGCTGCGCGTCTCTCTCGCAGGTTTTTCATTGAAGTGCGCGCTTGTCTCAATTTCAAAGGAGGCTTCAGGCAAGGGATCTTTGATGGACATGTCCTGCATCTTGAGATTGACCCCTGAAAGCTTCAAATGCAAACTTTCTCGCAGGAGATAACAGAGCTGTTCACTCGCGAGATCGTAGGCGAGTCCTCCGGGAGGACGTACATTCGAGATGCAGTTGCGTTCGCTATCATCGCGGCCGATTCTGGGCTGGTAGGTCACGTAGATACCTAAACTATCGTGGGCACTGAGACCCGGCCGCTCACCGATGATGATCACGCTGATGTCTGCGCCCGCCGCCGCACCGATGGCGTCGGCAGCTGCCACGCGAGCGAAAGGCAAAAGGACGATAGGGTAGGCGAGTCCCCGATAGAAAGGTTCCGCCTGCAATCGAGGCAGAAAGACCTTCAAAAAAGATTCGGCATGATGTTCGATGGCAGCCGCCGACAGTCCATCGCTGATACAGATCACCAGACGTGGATGGATGCAGTCAAGCGACGCGGACAGGGAAGCCAGGGCAGCGGTCGCATCTGCTCTCAAGCGTCTCCCGAGATCGGGACGCGCGAGAAAGGTCTGTCGATCGTTCACTTCGGTCTGCAAGGTCAGCGAAGGCCAACCGCTGGCGGTTAGAGATTCGCGCAAGGTCTCGGGATTCCACTTCCTCCACAGCGCATCGCGAGCCAGAGCCTGAGCTTCCGCGGTGGCGAGATGGGCCTGGGTCGGCAGGGCCGAACCTGCTTGACCCAGGCCGATGCGCGCTTCGGTCCATGCGCTCAGCTGTTGCCAAAGTTTCATCGGGCACCTCCCAAGACCAAAGGCAAGCCGGCGAATAGCGTCCTGGGTTCGGCAGGCGCTTGAATCTGCCGAGAGCTGCGTTGATAGAGACCCTTGAGTTCGAGCCAGTCTTCAAACTCAGGAGCCGGCCTGAGACCAAGAGTTTGGCGCAGGTAGAGGGCATCATGAAAGGAGGTGCTCTGATAATGCAGCATGATATCGTCAGCGCCGGGAACACCCATGATGTAATTGCAACCGGCGGCTCCGAGGAGAGTCAAGAGCATGTCGACGTCGTCAGCGTCCGCATCGCAGTGAACCGTATAGCAGACGTCGCAGCCCATGGGGAGGCCGAGGAGTTTTCCACAGAAATGGTCTTCAAGCCCGGCGCGTATGATCTGCTTGCCGTTGGCGAGGTACTCGGGGCCGATGAAACCGACTACGGTGTTGACTAAAAACGGATCAAAGGCCCGTGCCACGGCGTAGGCACGTGCTTCCATCGTTTGCGCATCGACCCCGCCGTGCCCATCGGCTGACAAGGCCGCGCCCTGCCCTGTTTCAAAATACATGACCGCCGTGCTGTGAGGATTGCGCTGTAGACTCAAGGCACCGCGGCGGGCTTCCGCGAGCAGAGCGAGATCGATGCCGAAGGTGGCGTTAGCCTTTTGACTTCCGGCGATCGATTGAAACACGAGATCGATCGGAGCGCCGCGTTCCATCGCCTGCATCTGCGTCGTAACGTGAGAGAGAACGCAATTTTGCGTCGGAATCGCCTGGGCTTCGCGCACCTCATCGATCAGTTTAAGCAGCTCGATCACGCGTGACGTGATATCGGTTGCCGGGTTGATGCCGATCACCGCATCGCCGCTGCCGAGCATCAAACCGTCGAGGATACTCGCCGCGATGCCGCGCCCATCGTCGGTCGGATGATTGGGTTGGAGGCGCGTCGCCAGACGCCCCTCGAGACCGATGGTCGAGCGAAAGCGCGTAATCACGCGGGCTTTGCGGGCAGCAAGAACGAGGTCTTGAATGCGCATGATTTTGCTGACGGCCGCCACCATCTCAGGCGTGAGTCCGGGCGCGAGAGCCTGCACCATCGTCGGGCTGGTCTCATAGTCGAGCAACCAATCGCGAAACATGCCGACCGTCATCTCTTTGATCGGCGCAAAGGCGAAGGCGTCATGGGTATCGAGGATGAGGCGCGTGACCTCATCTGTTTCATAGGCAATCAAAGGCTCTTCGAGAAAGAGTGAGAGAGGCACCTCGGCCAGGCACAGCTGAGCGGCGACGCGCTCCGTCTCCCGCGTTGCGCCGAGACCCGCAAGCTCGTCCGCTCCGCGCCGCGGACTGGCTTTGGCCATGAGCCTTCTGAGATCGGGAAATGAAAATGTTTCGTGACCGATGACGCGGTGAAAGCGCATCACTATCTCTCCTCTAGCCGTCGACTGCCATCGCTATGCAGCGAAATTTCCTTCGATCATACGGGCCGACCGGCCTGGCGGCAAGGAGCTTTATCTCTCAATTGGACCGTCCTTCGGATGCTTTCTCTTCCGGATTTGGCTGCTGAAAGATCGGACAATCGAGCGGGTTCAGCTTGAGCGGCGGCAGCTCTATTTCATCGAGGGCGGCTTGGACGCTCGTCGGTTGATCAAACCGACCGTTGACGCTGGCCTGCAGTAGAACGGAAACAGCCCATTTATTTTCTTTGTTACAATCACCCTCCGGAGACGGGATGGCCGTCGCAAGTTCGAGCTGGGCCAGCTGAGAATCTCCTTGTGTCTGGTCATCGGCGGGAGAATCAGGGGCAACATGGGATTGGAGTGTGCGGGAAGACAAGCGCCCGATTTCGATCTTGAGCCGTGCTCCGATCAGATCGCGTGGGTAGATGGTTTGCCCCATGACTCGACCACGTATCGCCTGATCAGGGGCGAGGCGGTAGCCTTCCGGCACGGTCACGGATCCTCTGATCCGACAATTGACGCTGTAGCGATGAGCCGACCCATCGGTAGAAATATTCTTGAATGTCACTTTCGATGACCCGTTTTCGCCGAGGGAAAGCTCCGCCTGACCATTGCACCAAAAGGTCGGTTTGGTCCATTCAATGGCGGCGGTCGGTTTCTCTGTCTCTGTATCTGCCTCTGCTAAGGGAGTCGATCGTGCATGGGCACTGAGAGGCCAGAGGCAAAGGCAGACGAGGGCAGCTTTCATGAGGTGTCCTTTCGAGAATCGATGGCATAGCTCGAAGATCAGGGGAAGCACGGAGCTTGGATATTATAGGGAAGACACAGGAGGTAAAGTCTCATTGCGGGCTTCTGTAAAGATAATCGTACTTGGGGGTGCATGGTGGGATGTGCAGAATAAGAGCGATCCAGCAGCATCCCGCAATGTCACGGCAAAACGGGGCCCCATTTGGAAAGACTCTCGTCGATCAGGATCTTGTGCCCTTCGAAGCGCGCGTTGAGAATCTTGAGGATGATAAATACGCCCCCAATTTTTCGGTCCAAAAACAGTATTTCGCGGGGAGGCGGGCGCATCTTAAACGATAGCGCATAGCGCGTCGCCATCGTCGTCACGCGACTCGGAAGGTCACTCTCGGCCCACTTATAGCGTCCTTGCCCATCGACCAGGCGCGCCGGGACGCGGGGATCGCGCGGCGGCAGCCAGGGTTCTATCACCATCGAGGTGAGTTCTACAAAGCTGGCGCGCATCTCTGGAGTATCGTCGGCACGCAAGAGTCCGAGTTGGAGCCCCGCTGTGATCACCAGGTCTTCGCGGCCGTGAAAAGCGCCGAGGACCATCGTTTGATACTGGGCAATAAACTCAGGAGTAAAGCGTCGGACGGCTCCCCAATCGAGCAGAATCAACTGATCCTCGCCATCGTCCTGCAAACGAACTTTGTAATTTCCAAAATGCGGATCGGTCTGCATCATGCGAAATTCAAAAAGCTCTTTGAGAAAGAGTCGCGAAAAGGCTTCGCCGAGGCGCGAACGACGTTCGAGGCTCAGGGCTCGCACTTCGGGGCTATCGAGGCCGACGCCCTGTTCGAAGGAGGTCGCAAGGAGAGTCTGATTTGAATAGCGGGGATAAACCTGAGGGACGAGATAGACGGGCATCGCGGCGAGCAGCTGCAAAGCCTCCTCGGTGAAAGCTTTTTCTTGCTTATAGTCGAGCTCCTGGTGGAGCATTTCCCGAATTTCTTGGAAGAGCTGATCGTAACCTTGGCTATGAGTCGGAATAAAACGGAACATGCTGAGGAGAGAGCGCAGAGCTTTGATATCGGTATCGACTGCGGCATCGACACCGGGATACTGGATCTTCAGACATATCATCTCGCCCGTGCTGCGAATCGTCGCCCGATGGACTTGACCCATCGACGCGGCCGCTAAGGGTTTTGGATCGACTTCGAGTTCGGCGTAGAGCTCTGCCGTCAAACGCGTGCGGAGTAGTCGATCGATTTCCTTCCAAGCGACGGGGATACTCTGCTCGTGCAGCGACTTGAGAGCGTTGGCGACTTCTTCCGGCAAAAAGTGCTCACCATAAAGGGCGAGCATCTGCCCCACCTTCATCAGACTGCCTTTGAGATGACCCAATTCCTGCGCTAATAGCTTGGCTTGCCCTTCGAGGAGGGATTTGAATTGGGCCTCTCTGGCATCAGCCCCGGAGAAGGCACCGCGAATCCCTGTTTTGGCAATCGACGCGCCTGATTGCAGCGCAAATTTTGTGAGGCTGAAACCGCGATCGAACAAGCCAGATTTGATTTTCTTAATCGTGTGTTCTTCACTCACCCTGGATGCTCCTCGGCAAAGGTCGAGAATTCGATTATGCACGAGAGCAAGCAGGAGAACCAGGAGAGTCTGAAAGCGAGGCTAAGACAGGGCTTGCGGCCCTGCCCCTGTCCTTACCAAATTCTAACAATATCGTCCGGAGCATTGACCATGGCTTCACCTTTTTTGCAGGAAAAAGCCTCGGCAAAAGCTGGCTGATTTTTGACCTGTTGATTGACCCGCGCCCAGCCGCGCGAATGGGAATCGACTTTCAAAAGCTGCTCGGAGAACTTAGGTAATTCAACGCCGCACCAGAGGCGAGCGAACTGCAGGAAGAAAGCGCGCTTTTGCTCGACATCGCCTTTGCCCTGCGGGAAAGCCGCGTTGAAAGCGAAGGTGACACCGGTGAGGTCACCGATGTTCTCGCCGAGAGTCAACTCACCGTTGTGGCCAATTTTATTGAACTGATCGATAAACTTGCTGCCGCGCGCCTTGAAGGTTTTGACGTCGGCTTCGCTCATCCACTGCTGCAGTTTGCCTTCCGCATCGTACTTGGAGCCTTGATCGTCGATGCCATGACCCAATTCGTGGCCGATCACGGCGCCGACTGCACCGAGATTGACTTCCAGAGGGAGATTGGGATCGTAGAAGGGGTATTGGAGTATGCCGATGGGCATCACGAACTTGTTGTCCGCACCGCTGTAGTAGGCATTGACGGTGAGAGGGCCCATACCCCAGCGATCGCGATTGCGGACCTGACCGAGTTCGCGATACATGCGTTCGGTCGTCGCGCGCTCGAGAGCATAAAGGTTGCCGATTGGTTTTTTCGCATCGTAGGTGGCAGGCGGATTGAAGTACCACTCATCGTCGGTTTTTGGCTTCACCAGTTGGAGTTTGGCCTTGCTCATTTTGTTGATCGCGCCTTGACGACCCTCGGGTGAGAGCCAATCGTTAGCCTTGACGCCTTCGATGATGGACGATCTGACTTTTTCAGCGAGGGCTACAAACTTCTCTTCTGGAAAATCGGGGAACATCAAGGGCAGCACTTCGGCATCGAGCTCCTTGTTGAAGGTGCCCATCACCATACTCGTGCAACGCTCTTCGCGTTCAGGGCGAACCTTGGATTCACCGAGATGCTTTTGCCGAAATTCAAATCGCGTCTTGAAAAAATCAGGATAGGCATCGTCCATGCGCGGCGCGAGCTGTTGATAAAGAAACATAGCTTTCAGATTTTCGAGCTTTTCTTTGCGGAGACTTTCGTCGGCAAAGGCGTAGGTTTCTGGAACGATGTGTCTGATGTTGGTTTGGCTCGGTACGCGCGCCAGCGCCTTTTCCAAGTGGAAACTAGGGTATTTCTTGAGAATATCAGCCTTGGTGATGCTCGATTTGCGGGTGTAAATCTCCCGCATTTCGGCAGGAAGAGGAGCTTTTTTGGCGAAGGCTGTCTCCAGAAGGACGACAGTCCGGGCCCGATCCGCTGCTTTGGGTTCACCGATCACCTTGAAGAAGTCTTCGATCGTCTTTTGGTAGTCGGTCACCACTTCGGGTTTGAGATAATACGAACGTTCCGGCAAAGTCATCATGTTGACGTCAAAATAGAAGTCATAAAGCTCAGGTCGCTCTTGGCTGGCCGTGCTGCCGACATCGACGAAGCCGCCACGAGCCTTCTCGCGCTGCTCTTCGAGATAGTTCAGGAAAGCCTCGCGGGTCTTGAGTGCGTTGACCTCGGCGATCGTCGACTTGACGAGGTCTTTTTCCTCCTCAGCCGCCGCTGAGGCATCCATACAGGCGGTGTAAACCGTGGCGAGAGTGGTCGAGCGTTCGGAAAGGGGGGTTTTGGCCTGGAACTTTTGGCCAAGTTCGCGAAGAAAACCCTTCTTCTTCTCGAGGATGCGTTCCCTTGAATCTGAGAAAGCGAAGGTGTGAGCCTTGCGGTCGTCTCGGAGACGGAAGCCACTGATCGCTCCTGAGCAGGCGTATTCATAGAAGTTTTCGCAGGGACTGACATTCGGATTCAAGGGAAATTCCCGCCGATCGGGGATCTCGGTCGAAGGCGCTTTGGCTGTCGCAGGAGAAGGGGAAGATGAAGCTGAATCGGCAGCTGGCGTACCTGCTACCGCCCGACTCCGGGCGGTGAGAAGGAGAGCAAGCGTCAGCAGTGAGAGAGACACACGCATAGTAACTCCGTCAGTAGGACTAAGCCCTCAGTTGTGAGAGGCGACGAGAAAGCAGAAAGCTCTGCCCTTTCTGTTCTATGGTGGAACTGACTGCTTTGCCAAGAACTTGTTGAGACAGGATAAATATAGAATTAATCTCACCAGCAGCGATGGTTTACGGCGTGAGC
>CANJJY010000214.1 GCA_947474445.1 Oligoflexaceae bacterium | reverse complement strand
TGGTAAAAGTAGGCAGGGATTACTTCGAAGTGCCTGATTTTTTTCGAGAAATTGCATAGAGGCATGCTTACCGGCATCGAGCCATTGAGAAAATCTGGTAAATTCCGGCTCTGGCCCTATCGCCACGATACCCAGCAGCTTTAGTTTGCGTTCGGCGAAGAGTTCTTCCAGATCTTGCCGCTGTTTGCGAATTTCCCCAGCCATGACTTCACTCCGCCTTCGCTTCTCCTCTATCTGACTGGGCATCTACGCCAATCCTCGCGTAAAGTCGAGCCTTCCTTACACATGAGCTCAACTTCAGACATTCGTAACCGAATCGACGCAAAAACTGTAAATTTTATAAGATTAACTTTTTCTCTCGCTAAGGCCCTGTACCGCTCTGCGCACAAGGAGTTCCAGCTCATCAAAATCACCAGCAAGGCCCCACCATAATTTTTGAGCAAATATGGCTTGCCCCACCAGCATCGACACGCCGTCTTGGCAAGGAATGTTTAAGCTCTTAGCGCGGGAAATTAAGGCCGATGGTGAGCCGTAAACCAGATCTATCAGGACCCCCTGAAAACGCTCATCCATCACAGCTGCAAGTTCTTCAAGTGGTTCACCCTGGAGTGGGGCACTGGTGGTTTGAAGCAACAAAGAACGCGGAAAACGAGTCAGGACTTTTTGTAATTCACTTGCCGAGAAATCGCGAAAATTTAATTCCACTCGCGATTCTTTTCTCCAAAGTTCGTCGCGTGAAGGGTTTCGCCTCAGCACAAAATGAGGCAGCTCATTGTGTTCCTTCTGAAGGCTATCGCGTAGAGCCAATGCTGCGCCGCCATTACCAAGAAATATACATGCCGAAAAATCCTCGACTTTTCGACCCAAACGCGAGAGCGCAAGCATAAAACCAGGTCCATCAGTTGAAGCGCTCAACCAACCATTTGGCCCGCGATAAAGGGTGTTGATCGAAAGGAGCGGGGGGGAAGAAGTTGAAAATTGGAGGGCTGCGGCTTCTTTATAAGGAACCGTAACATTAAAACCTAAAGCCCCCATGTCCCAAAGGACTTCAAAAAAATAGGATCGTGGAAAACCTGCAGGGCAATCAAAGGGCACATAGAGACCTGAAAGGCCCAACTTTCGCATTGATTCATTGTGAATGAGTGGAGACAGAGTATGTCCGATACCCTTCCCAATTAAACCAAGCAATTTGGTTCGCCCGTCCACCCAAGGTGGGACCATGGTCTCACTCCCCACTTCGTCTCTCAGGTCCGTTTGGAACTCTGTACGAAGATTAAGTTTGTCGGCCTAATTCATGAACAGGAATATTGTGATCGACAAACTGGACATTGACCAAAAGGCTTTCCGGCGATCCACCTAAACTTTTCATCCTCGTCACGCGCCCCAAAATCATATCAGAACTTTGCTGCGCATATGGGTTCAATGCACCAAGGTCAAGACGCACCTGACTGCCTTTGCGAAGTCCTCGATCTGCAACAACAAGGGTTGCTCGATCTGAGGTCAAAGAACGCAAATAACCTTGACGCATCGCCTCACTATCTTTTTCATGAAGATACGCAATTTTGACCAAAGTATTTTCATCCTGCGAACTACCTTCGCCTCTTTGCCAATGCTTCCAGCGGCGTACGATAAATAGACCCAGCGGCCACAGGAGAAGCAAGAGTAACAATGCGATGAGCCATGCAACCCCACTCAATTCCCCGCCAGCCGCGACGGTTGGAACTTCTTCAAACATGAGTCTTCCGTATATTCCTCAGACGCAACCCTCTCTGAATGACGTGATATACTTTTGAGAGGCCATTGCACCCGATTTCAGGGGATGTTACAATTCGTGGCAGTTTTCTAAGCCTTTGAGACTCATTATAGCGTAGAAGGCCGCTGTGAGCAAAGATCGTAAAGCGGCAACAAAGGATATTTTTTTGAAAGTTTTACGAACTTCAGCAAGTTTCCCACTCACCAAGGAAATCCTTACGTCGACGGTTGTGACGATTGGAAACTTCGATGGTTGTCATCGAGGACATCAAGAGCTGATCGGCGAAACGCGAAAACTTGCGCAGATGCAAAACTTAAAAAGTGTCGTTTTAACTTTCGATCCCAATCCCAAACAATTTTTTCAACCAAACCAAACATTCGGCAAGCTTTTTCAAGCTGAGCAAAAGATTCGCGCTATGCAAGAGCTAGGAGTCGATCTTCTGATCGTCCAGTCTTTTGACCTACCCTTCAGTCAACTGAGCCCCCGCACGTTCTATCAAAAATTATTGCATGATCAAATCCATGCTCAAGCGATAATCGTAGGCCAGGATTTTTGCTTCGGAGCTCAAAGGGAAGGAAATTTGGCAACGCTAAAATCACTTGCTTCTGAAAACGGCGCGAAAGTGATTGCTATTCACGAAAGAGACTTCGAGGGAAAAATTGTGAGCAGCAGCGGCATTAGACGATCTCTTCTCGAATGTAAAATCGAGCAGGCGAATGATCTACTTGGCCGCCCTTACCTGATAGAGGGAGAAGTCGCGGCTGGAAAGAAACTGGGACGTTCAATCGGATTCCCTACGGCTAATCTTGAATGGGGGGAGCAGCTTTTACCCGGACTAGGTGTCTACGCTGGCTTCGCCCATCTCGGGGGAGCCGCTCCCGTCTTGCACCTTGCTAGTGATGTGGCCCCCTGCATTTTGAATATAGGTTTACGCCCTACAGTGGATGACTCCGCCATTCAACCAAAACTCGAAGTCCATCTTCTCGAGGGTCAGTACGCGGCCGAAGGCCTCTACGGACAAAAGTTAGCCGTTTATCTTACCCATTATATTCGGAATGAAGTCCGCTTTGAATCCATCGATGCGCTCAAGAGTCAAATCGCCCAAGACTGCGAATTAGCCAGGAGATGCTTGAAAACTGAACGTCTCCGATGGACCGAACCTAAAAGCTAAGTTCAAGGACGAATATTATTCGAAATATTCTTAATTGCCACACTGCTGAGCGTTCGCATCGTCCAATCATCCACTTTAAAATCAAGGCGGTAGACTTCTCGGTCACGACTTGCAGTCGATTCATAAGCAAGATGAAATGTCGTCCCATCGGTACCACCCAATACTGCTTTTGCAATATTTGTATCGAAGACTTTTACGACCGGAGGGGGGTCGATCTGATCGAAATAAGGACAGAGATCGGTGTCCACTGCCGTCCAGGCCGGATCTGCTTCATCACGTACAATAAAGATCGGAATAACTTTCATATCTAATGTTCGCACAAGGAGTAGACTGTTAAACGTCTGGGAGCGCGTTTTACAAAAATATGTGTCATTCCCTGTCAGGAGAAGATAAGCCCCATCGTGACTTGCGGAGACGCTTGAAAGAGTAAGTGGCTCATAATTCAAGTACTCGGCCGCACCAAAATCCACAGTCGTTCCGCCGAAGGGATCGTATTGCGACAAGCTGTCGAGCACTCCAACGACTGGCACATACCCTTCAGGGCGATCGGTGTTGCTTCCCAATTTTGTCTTAGTCTTAAGCGTTGCTAGAGTACGAATATAAAACAGACCCCGGGAAGAGGCACTTACTTCCTGACTTTTGCTGGGTAGAACAAATGGAGTTCCTTGGACAGTCCAAGTTCCGGACGCAGGGTCATAGGTTCGAGCTCGCCAACTCACTTTGCTCTCGGCTACGGTGGCGGTGTAAAGCAGGGTTTTTCCGCTTGCATCAGTGGAAAGGTAAGGTTGATCTTCGCCTGAAAATGCGCCAATAGAGGCAAGGGTAAGCCTAGGTCCCGCAACGGTAATTTGCAAAACATTGCTTATTGTGGCGCGGCCTATACGCTCGCTATAGGCGACTAAAGGAAGGAGTCCCCCCTTGAGGGATATTTGGGAGACTTCGCTTTTTTGGCTTAGATCAACTTTACCTGATGCTGTCCCACTCCAGTTTGAGACGAGCAGGTAATGAGAATTCCCTAGCTGCCTTTCAACAGCCACCCATTCGCCAACCTCGTCCAGGGTAACGGATATCTCTTGCTCTCCTTCGACTAAAGGACCGATATCCGCGATTTTCTTCAGTTCAGGAACTGCAGCTGCATCAAACGCATACGCTCGATAAGCGCCATTTTCACGTCTAGACATAAAGACTGCGCGTTGCCCATCGGTACTTAAATGAGCCGCGTAATCCTCGTAAGCTGTCAGGTCGGGAAGGGACACGATTTGCTGATTAGTGCCAGTTTTGTCATTAGTTCCTCCTCCGCATGCACCAAGTAACAGTGCAATAATCGCAATCCATCGCTTCATGTCAGCTCGTATCCTATCTATTTGAGAAAAACTGTTGTCATGTTATTCCAGTGGGCAAGTCCGGCTAAAAGGTCTATCCTGAACTTAAAGGCGCGTGTCCAGGTCTTATTCTTTTATCGGGATTCCCGCACGACGTCGATTATAAACACGAACGCTAAAAAATTGCGAAAAATAAACCACATTGAAGCTGAAGAACCTTTTATCAACCGCGAACTCAGCTGGTTGGCTTTCAATCAGCGTGTCTTGGAAGAAAGTCGTCGCGCGCGAACTCCCCTTCTTGAGCGCTTTCGTTTTCTATCCATTTGTTACTCAAATCTCGATGAATTCTTTATGGTTCGTATGGCAGGGAAGAAGCGAAGGTTGAGGCAGGGGGATTCTGATCGTCAGTTGGAGCCAAGCCATCCGCAAAAAATCCTCGAGCTCATTTATAAAAGGTGTCATGAGCAGGTCGATTTTCTGTACGAGATGTTTCAGCTGCAGCTGAAGCCGCACCTTGAAGCGGAAGGAATCAAATTTGCCACGGTCGGCGAGCTCAGTGACGCTCAACGCCAGGTGCTCAACAAGTACTATCAGCAATCCGTACTACCGGTACTCACCCCGTTGGCTGTAGATCCGGCCCACCCTTTTCCTTTTTTGGCTAATCGTCGCTTGTATCTGCTCGTGGTGTTTAAGTCGGTCAAAAAAGAAAAAGAAAGCCCCCCCATTGCCTTTGTTGAAGTACCCAGTATCTTGCCTCGCCTCGTGCCTATACCTCACTCCGGTCCTGGCCACACCTTTGTTTTCCTTGAAGACCTCCTCAGGGAACACCTGGGAAGTCTGTTTTTTGGCGTCCCGGTTCAAGCCGCTTTTCCGCTTAGGATCACTCGAAATCTCGATATCACTTTGCTTGAATCAGAAGTGATTGATTTGATGAGCTCTATTCAGAGCGAAGTAAAGGCTCGCGAGCAAGCTGAAATTGTCCGTCTTGAATTGAGCTTTGGCCTACCGGCAGAAATCAAACAATTCTTATTTCGAAGGTTTGCTTTAGAAGAGCATGATGTCTTTGAAATTCAGGGACCTCTTGCTTTAGCTGATGTCGTACCTCAACTTTATGATTTGCCAGGAGAGGGATGGCGATTTGAGCCATTTAATCCTCGCATACCGCCTCGCTTGAAAGGTTCGCGCTCTATTTTTAATGTTGTGCGCGAGGCCGATCTGATTTTGCATCACCCTTACGACAGCTTTTATGTTGTCATCGAACTTTTGCATACCGCTGCATGGGATCCCAATGTTTTAGCGATTAAGCAAACGCTCTACAGAACATCCGGCGATTCTCCTATTATCGATGCGTTAATCCAGGCTGCAGAACAGGGAAAACAAGTTACGGCGGTTGTCGAATTGAAGGCTCGCTTCGACGAGAACAATAATATTCTTTGGGCTCGACGCATGGAGCGGGCTGGAGTCCACGTCGTTTATGGATTTGTCGGTTTAAAAACGCATTGCAAGATGACCCTGATCGTTCGCAAGGAAGACAATGTTCTGCAGCGATACGTGCATCTTTCCACAGGCAACTACAATTCTTCTACAGCCCGCTTCTACGTTGATATCGGCTACATGACAACGCATGCGGCCCTCGCCGATGACATCAGTCTTCTTTTTAATTTACTCACCGGCTTCAATGTCAATAGCCGAGACGAATCTCAGTTGAAACCGCAGCTATCGCCGATGCAAAAATTAATGGTTGCACCACTTTACTTAAGACAAAATTTTCTGGAGCTGATCGACAGAGAAATCCTGGCCCATCAAGAGGAAGGACAAGGCCACATTATGGCCAAGATGAATGCACTAGTTGATCCCGTGCTCATTGATAAACTCTACGAGGCTTCTCAGGCTGGAGTCAAGATTCAGTTAATTGTCCGAGGTATTTGCTGTTTGCGTCCTCAAATTGGGGGTTTAAGCGAAAATATCGAAGTTATTTCTATCATCGGTCGCTTTCTTGAACATTCCCGCATCTTCTACTTCCATCATCGCGGTCAGGATGAGATTTTTCTAGGCTCGGCGGACTGGATGGAACGTAACATGGATAGGAGGATCGAGATTGTCTTTCCGATTGAGTCAGCCGAAGCTAAACAGCGCATATTTTCTGAAATTCTCTTGGGTTATTGGCGAGATAGCGAAAATTCTTGGCAACTCAACAGTGACGGAGCCTATTCTCGTCGCGAGGGAATCAGGCCAATATGGGACTGCCAACGGAGGTTTATTGAAATAGCTCGCGAACAAGGCATCAAATCTCTTCCCTATGACAAGGCTATTCGCCATAATCTCAAGCGTCAAGGACGCCCCTTCGTCAAGAAGCGGAGTAATTCCAAAACCTCTGTTGCGAAGGACGAGAAATAAATTAGCCGCGTTATCTTCCAGCCTAAAGCCCCACTAGCCGTAATCGATCTGGGATCGAATACGTTTCACCTTGCTATCACTTCGCTAGACGATGCAGGCCAGATTCACGTCATCGATAGTCAGAAAGAAGGCCTGCGTCTAGCTGAAGCCATCGAAGACGGAGAGATTCCGGAAAAGTTTTTCAAACGCGCAACTGATGCGTTGATGGCGATGAAAAGCATTGGTCAAAGTTATCATGCGGAATTTCGTCTTGTTGCGACTCAGGCGATTCGCGCAGCGAAAAACAGGCTTGCTTTCATTGAATATGTGCAAAAGTCTACGGGACTAAAGCTTGAGATCATCGATGGAGTCGAAGAAGCCAGACTTGCTTTTCTTGGTGTTTATCAGGGTCTCAGTTTCGGTCATGACACGGTACTTGCGCTCGATGTGGGCGGAGCGTCAACCGAGATAGCGGTAGGACAAACCACCGAATGTCATTATTTGTCCTCGCTCAAGATGGGAGCATTACTTCTCTCAAAGAACTTTCTATTCGATCGACCTGTCGCAAGCGAATCGCTCGAAGAGCTGAAGCAATCCATTGAATCCCGTCTTGTGCCAATCCAGGAAGATCTTCAAAATACTCCGATTCAACATGCCGCTGTAACTTCAGGTACTGCCAAAGCTATGGCTCGGATGATTCATTGGGATAAGACTAAAACCGAGCTCGAAGATCCGCACGGCTATCGGTTTAGCGCAGCTGAAATTTATCAGGTCGAGAGTGAACTGTTACAAATTCTTGATCCTGTTCGGATATCTCAGAGATGGAAATTAGATAATCGTCGCGCTGATATTATACTGGCAGGCTGTTTGATCTTAGCCACTGTAACACGGCTCCTTAATATCGAAATGTGGACGGTTTCAACGACAGGTCTCCGTGAAGGCGTTGCCATCGACACATATGCTCGCAAGGGACTCTTACCGAGCAGTCGCTGGCTTGATCTGCGCTGGCATAGTATAGAAGGTTTTGCCCTAAAGTTGCGGCTCGATTCTCACTTTGCATTGAGTACGAGTCAACTTGCCCTGCGCATCTACGATGAGCTGCAGTCCTTTCCTGAGTTTAACTCAATGAGTGGCGAAATAAGTTTTGACAGAGAATTGCTGAAAGCATCCGCTTATCTTTTA
>CANJJY010000213.1 GCA_947474445.1 Oligoflexaceae bacterium | reverse complement strand
GTGGACGACCAGAACTCAGACGCAAACTCAACTTCGCTGCGCTTTCGCTCTCTGCCGCCGCCTGATACGCGGCAAGCTTATATGTTTTACTCCCTGTTTCTTCTCGGTCTGCTGATCGCCTTGGCCGGCGTCGTCGGCGGTTTTATGTACGGCGACGCTTACGGGCGAAAACATGCGCAGTATGACAATCCCCAACTTCGCGAGTACTATAGCGGCCAGTGCTATGCCTACTGGGAAAACCAATTCAAAAAAACAGTCAGGCAAGCCCTCACTAAAAAAGACGATGCGGCAGAGCAGAGTCTCCGTCTCGATGAGATCCGCACTCTCCTCGTCGACATGCGGCAGAGCGTCAATGACCTCGCCATCCAAAAAGAGCAGAAGACCAAGAAAAAGCTGAAGGTCGCCAGCAGCGAATCAGGCCTGACCAGCAGGATGACCCCGTGATGGGGCGACCGGAAGGAAACTGAGATGAACAAGCCCTTAATCGCCCTCGTCTGCCTCTGGCTGTCCCTCGAAAGCCGTGGCTTGGCCGAAGCCCAGTTTCCGACGTCGCAGGCTATCGAGCGAAAAATCGCCTTTTGGCAAAAGATCTTCACGCGCTATGGCAGCCAGCAACTCGTCCTGCACGACAAGCAGGATCCGCGTCTCATCCTCGGCGTGATCGCTATACCCGACTTTGGATCGACACCGGCCTACCGGGAAGAACGAGATGATCGCATCGACCTCATCACCGAGCGCTATGCCGACGCTCTGGCTGATTTTGCCGGCCGCGGGCCGAGTGCCCAAGCGCTCAGCCCCCTTCATCGCCGCCTCTGGAATCTCTATGCAAAGATCCCCGACGCCCGCCAGCGTCTCTTACTTGGCGAGATCGAATTGCGCACCCAGGGCGGATTAGCTGACACCTTCGTCCAGGCTTACTCCACCTCCGAACTCTATTTGCCGCGCATGGAAAAAATCTTCAAAAGCCACGGTCTTCCTCCTGAGTTGACCCGCATCGTTTTCGTCGAATCGATGTGGAACCTCAAGGCGCGCTCCAAGGTGGGAGCTTCGGGAATTTGGCAGCTGATGCCCGCCGCCGCGCGTCCCTATATAAAAGTTACGCGCCAGCGCGACGATAGAAATTCGCCGCTGCTCGCGACGCAAGCAGCCGTTCGCATCCTCAAGAGCAACTATGCGCTGCTAGGTACCTGGCCTTTAGCAATAACCGCCTATAACCATGGACTCGGTGGCATGCGCCGGGCCGTCGAACAAACGGGAAGTCGCGATCTCGACGATGTGATCGAGCGCTACGAATCTCCGAGCTTTGGTTTCGCCAGTCAGAATTTTTACGCCGAATTTGTTGCCGCTCTGCGCACGCATAAGGCGATGAAGCTCGGGCGCATCAAGGACAAAGACCGGCCGAAGTCACGAATCAAAGTGGCGGTCGAAGCGGAGAGCTCCAAGGCGCGTTAATTGAGCGCCGACGCGCGGCAATTCCCTCCGTAGCCCGTCTCATTTCCCGCACCCCATGCAATCATGCAGACCTCCTGCCATAGCAAAACCCATAGGCAGCTCAGCTTTCTTGAAAAAACGCTGCGCTTGGGATTTGGGCCGATTTTTGCTTGGCTATGGATGAGACGAAGCGTAGCCTCTACGAAGGAATGGAGTCGCTACCGTTCAACTGTACCAAAGGGGAAATCATGAAGGTTCAATATTACTTCCGCCACATGGACAGCTCTAACGCCCTGATGTATGAATTTGAGCACAAGACCGAAAATCTTGAACCTCTCATCCAGACATCGAGTCCTATCAACGTCACGTTTATGGTGGAAAACGGGCAGCATAAAATTCATGTCGAGCTGCACGCGCGCACTCACACCTTGATCGAGCTCACCGAAGTATCTGAGGATATGCACAAGTCGATCGACCTCGTGGTCGACACCCTAACAAAGGCTTTGACGCGCGAAAAAAGCAAACAAACCCACCATCACGTGAAGCAGGATCGCTTTCAAGCCGCAATGGCAGCTAGTACAGTCACGGTCAGCGACGATGAGTTTTTTGATGATTTAGACGTCGATGAAGGGGTCAAGTCGCTCGCTTAAACGCCGGGGCAGTTGATCGAGAGAACAGAGGCAGGACCGCAGAAGCGGTCCTTTTTTTTGATCAGACTTCTTGCTTGAGCTTGATGCAAAAGCGCGCGCCCCCGCGATAGGTCGCGTCCAGTTCGATCACGCCGCCGTGATCACGAATGATCTCCCGTGAGATATAGAGACCAAGACCTGTGCCTTTCGCCTTGCCAAAGGTAGCGAAGGGTGTGAACAATTGCTTGCGCAACTCAGTGGGAATACCGGGACCATCGTCGGTGATGACGATTTCCATCCAAACCGCATCGAGCGCTCGCGTTTCAATCGTGATGACGCCCCCCTCCTTGAGGATCTCGAGGGCGTTGTTCGTTAAATTGAAGATGACGCGCATCAGCTTCGCCCGATCGATACGGACTTTCCCGAGGTAACCGAACGCGGTTTTGAGTTCGACCTTGCGCCGCGCGGTTTCCGTCTCAAGCATCATGACGATTTCATCGAGGACTTCATTCAAAGGTAAGACTTCAAAGCGAAAACGTTTTTCACCGCGCGCTACGCTCAAGAGCTCTTCGACCATCGTAATGCAGCGGTTCGCTTGATTTCTGATGATGGTCGCGAGGCGATCGAACTGAACATCACTCATCTTTTCACGTTCGCTCAGCAGCTCCGAACAGCCAATGATGGCAGAGATGGGATTTTTGAGATCGTGGATGATGGTACTCGCCAGTTGACCGATAGCCGCCAGACTCTTGGAGCGTTCTTTCTCATCGATCAACTGCCGGCGCATGATCAACGAAAAGATTTGCGCGCTGATAATCTGCAGAAAAGCCAGATCTTCTTCATGAAATCCGCCAGGCTTGTTGAAAGCTTCAAACACCCCGCGAGCTCCCTTGTCTTTGCCGACCGCTTTACTGAGAGGTATCGCCAAGACATTGTCGAGCCGGACTTCCAGATCGCTGGCCAGTTGCAAAAGGAGAGGATCTTTGGACTTCAGCGTATTGATCACCTGCGCTTCACGCAACAGTCGCTTGAGATAGGGGCTGTCGATCTTCTGTTCATCGAGATGCAAGACCTTGCCGCCGTCGTCGACGCGAGCCGCATAGATTTCCCATTTGCGGCCATTCGTCTGTATCATCAAACGGCCGACGTCGGCACCGACCGATCGCACGGCCCGGCGGATGACCGTACTGACGAAATCGTAGACGGTCGCTGATACGTTTACGTAGCCTTCGAGTTCGCGGATCACTTCCAACTGTTCGACTTTTTGCTTGAGCCGCACCTGCGTCATCGAGAGATCACCGATGATCCGCGCTTTTTCCAGGTGGAGGTAGGCTGATTCGATGGCGACGGCGGCCTGGGCGGCAAAGGCGAGGCAGAAGGCTTCATCAGACGCATCGAACTGGCCTTCCGATTTGTTGAGCAGCTGGAGGCAGCCGATCGTCTTGCCTTCGATGTTGGTCATCGGCACGCACAGAATATTTTTGGTGCGATAGCCGGTCACCTTGTCAATCGCGGCATTGAAGAGCTTGGAGCTATAGGCATCGGTGATGAGGATAGGTTTACCCGTATCGATGCAACGACCAGCGACACCGGCTCCGCGCGGAAAGCGAATAATCTGGTCTTCGCCCAATTGAACCTTCGACCAGATCTCATTGAGCTCAAAGTCGAGGAGGAAGATGCTGCAGCGATCAGCCAGCAGAGCTTTGCGGCCTTGTTCGGCGATATAAATCAGCAGCCCATCGAGATTTTTCTCGTGGCTCATAAAGCGACAGACATCGAGCAACTTCATCAGTTGATCGAGCGTCGGCATGTAGGGATGTTCGTTGAGAACCACCGCATTCGACATGAAAGGCCACCTGCACAGAGAGGATGCTTCTTTATTCTCATAGAAGTTCACATGTCTGAACAGGGCTTATATTTCCCGGTGGTCGACACCGTCCTGGGTTCAGGGCCTCGGGGAATGCGCTCGCCGCCAAAGGCGGCTGAGGCTGAGGGCGAAGGGAAAGCAGAGACTGAGCCCCATCAAAAGCCGGGCGAGGTTCGCTGCGCCGCCTCCCGCCGCGTCTCCACCGCCGACCCGTCCACAGGTGATGCTCTTGACCTCTTGAGATTCGCTCGGCTCTGGATAGAGAAAAGTCACGCCAGCCTCGTCATCGAGGTAGAGGTGGGCGGATTGATCGAAGGTCGCATAGCTCATGATCGACTGATAGGTGGAATGGGGATGACCCAAACCCAGGCAGTGACCCAGCTCATGAACCAGAGTGTGCAAGAGAGATTTTGCTTCAACCGTCGAATCAGACACCGAAATATCACAGTCATGGATGAGATGGGGGTTTTTCTCGACGTCGGAAGGATCAGGATCCTGGGAGAGAAAGCTCGGGAGTGAGGCCGCCGCGACGGCCACCGACTTTTGCTTTTCTACGACGATTGAAAAGGTCTCGTCATCGGGATCGAGCTCGACATCGGCTTTCTCGACGATTTCCATTTCAATATAAGCTGTCGGAACATCAGTCCAGATGCGGACCGCTTCCTTCAGCAGGAGCTCCATGAGGTCGCGATCGGAGGCCTCACTAAAGGCTCCATCGAACACGCCGTCTTTGGCGTCGAGTTTAGGCGCTGCTCCGTTCCAAAAAAACGAGATGAGAGGTTGGGCAGGCGAAACGTCAAGATGCGGTTTGAGCTGGTGAATATGCACGAATCCCCAGGCCGGCAAAGACGTGAAGCAGGTGATCCATCCCAAACACCATACCTTAAAATTCATAGGTCACCCCCATGCGCAGGGTATAGGGATACTGCAATCCGTACCCCGCGATGCCGAGAATCTGCCGATATTCGACCTGTGCGCGCAAGCGTTTCCAAAAAGTTCCGGTATGGTAGCCAAGAGCCTCGGCCACACCGAGACCAACGCCGCTGGTCGTGACGAGGATTCCCGCATCGAGGGCCGCATAGAATTGATCCAGATACCAGCGCTGACCATAGAAGAGGCCGGGTACCAGACTAAAAATCATTTCGCGATTGGCGTCGGTGACGTAGGCGACCTGCCAGTCGATGATATTGATCGGCGGGATAGAGACCGGATTCGATCCGCCTTGCCCGAGACTCGGCGGTCCGATCACAACCTCCAGTGAGCCTGCTGAGAGCACCAGAGGTTTTGTTGTCAAAATCAAAAGAAAACTTAGACGGAAGAACCAAGCGAGGCGGGGACCCTCTGTTTTCATAGCGTATACCCCACACTCAAAGTGAAGATGGATTTACGCGCCGTCGTCAGAAGAAGAAAAGCAAAACCAGCGGCAAAAATGTGGGAATTCCATCCTGCATCGAGTGTCCATTGATCGTAGGAGAGCAAGCGCCAATCGAGGCCCAGGTTGACCCCAAGGTTGAAGGAGTGTATCTCTTTCTTCGGCGCCAGAGGTGAATCGCGCTGGATATACTGATCCATGAGACTCAGACCATAGAGAGCTTTCAGTTCGGGCCATGGAAAGATCTTCAGCGTCTCATCAAAGCCAACGATAGCAGTCGCTTCCGTAAAGGAGCCAAAGCGCCGACCATAGAAGTCGAAACGATAGCGACGATCTTTGGCGTCGAGCAGTCCGAGCTGAATACCGGGCTGAACAAGAAAGTCACCCTGTTCAATATAACTTTGGCCGTATTGGAGAGTCCAAGCCCCAGCTTGACTAGGGACTGCCAATAGAAGTCCCAGACCCAGCAAGGCGCGTCGCAGTCGCTGCATGATGTTCCTCAGCAAATGGCGGCAGGAAAAAGTGGGTATGTTTCAGGATAAGCGGGCCGAGAGTTTTTCGTCAACCCCCTGAATTGCTTTATTTTTCAAAGCAAAGCATTTTTCTTCTCAAGAAGCACGCTAGGCTTTGCCGATAAGCAGGGGATTTTCGCAAACCAACAGGAGAAGGCCTCAAGACGGAAATCACGGCTTTAAGAGAGATGGGGAAAGCAAAGACGGCCGTATCTTGACAGAGACAGAGCCTGCTTTCCATAATGAGTAGACGTTTCCTTAAGATTTTTATGAAAGGACAAGGGCTTATGAGCACGAAGACCCCCGGATGTCCCCGCTGCGGGATGAACGCCCGCTTGCAGAAAAGGACCTTTAGCGACCAGGCGCTCAAAGCGCTTATCGCCTGGGGCGACCTGGATGCCAAACTCAAAGAAGAAGGAGTCTGCGACTCCTGCTACGGAGAGTTGCGCGACGTCTTGATCGAGCGTTCTGAAGACCTCAAACAATTCCCAGAAAGCCCGCGTCCTATGGGCCGCGCCAGCTAATCGCTTTAGTCATCCTCAGGCGGTGCCTGCCGCCTGCAGGATGATCGAGCCGCCTCTTCCCCCTCATGCGCCGACTTAAAGCCGGTGACAGCCCGCGCTCTTTCCCTTATATCTTTGAATTGTATCCCTTCTTTTTCAACGCGATCAGGGAAATCTCTGCTATGGAAACCACAGCCTCCGCTTCAACCTGTCATTTCGTTCCCGTTTTTCCCTATCGGCCGGATATGGTCAAGAAGCGTCCTCAGCTGCCACAAGGTCCGCGGGGATTTCCTGGTTTGCCTGAAGATTGGCTCGCCGAATTTGAAACCTACAAAAGCGAAGACGGGGAAGCGAATCTCTTCGCGCACCTCTATCGCAATACCCGAGACGATAACGAGGTCGCGCATCGAGCGCTGGTCGTCCTTCACGGACAAGGCGAACACAGTGGACGCTACGTGCATTGGCCGCATTACCTTCACAGCAAAGTGGGATCGATCTATGCCCCTGATCATCGGGGCCATGGGCAATCAAGTGGAGCGCGAGGTCACATTTCCCATTTTGATCTCTATGCGCATGATGCGGCACGGGCCATACGGCGTTACGATGCCTACTTGAAAGCCAGCGTTGGCCGATCGGAGATTCATCTCGTCGGCCACAGCATGGGTGGTCTCATCGCGATGCGCACCATGCTTTTGCATCCCGATCTGCCGGTAAAATCCGTGGCCCTGAGCGCACCTATGATTCAGCTGGCCTTTCAATTGCCTAAGATCAAAGAGCTGGCGAGCCGCTTGGCTCTGGCGATTGCACCGAACATCCCGCTACCGACCGAGCCTTTGGCTCATCTCGTTTCGCGCGATCCGGCCGTGGTCGAGCACTACAAGGCAGATAAGTTGAATCACGGCCTGGCATCGGCAGCTTTCTTTTACAGCTATCTCACCGTGAAGGCCGATACCTTGGGGCGGGGAGGAGATTTTAAAGTTCCCATGCAGATGATGCTGCCGCTCGCCGATCGCATCATTGAGCCGCAGGCGACGCAGGATTTCTTTGCGACCTTGCCAGGCAGCCAGAACAAACTGCTGGTTTACCCGCAGCTCTTTCATGAAATTTTTAATGAGCCGGAAAAAGAGCAGATCTTCACTGATCTTCGCTTTTGGATCAAAAGCCACGCGGGCTGAAGGGCTTCAGATATTCGTGCTGGTTTTGGTGAGGACGAGAGCCGCCAGCTCTTGGACAATTTCCGGTGTTTCAGCCAAAGCCGTCGTGCGTGGCGCCGCCTGATTCACCCAACGGGCCCAGGCCGCATCTTGATCGCGCGCATGCAGCAGCAGACGCTGCGCGCGGCAGCTATCGAGCCAGGGCCGGATCGCCCCGCGCAATTCATCTTCCAATCCACGACAGGCTTCGCTCATCAATTGTGTTTCTTCGTGGCTCATCATGAAACTCCCAATACTTTGCTATACTGATAGAAACGCCCTGGTCAGTCTTCGACTCTTGAGTAGGAGCGCTTAT
>CANJJY010000212.1 GCA_947474445.1 Oligoflexaceae bacterium | reverse complement strand
TGCGGGAAGGTGAGGACAGATGAGTATCGAGTTGAAATGAATACCCTGCGAGGAGAGGAGATCGAGGATAAACTCCTGGCAGAGATCAAAGGAGGCCTGCGGAAACGAGGCCGTACCGAGCCCGTCTTGATTGGTAATCATCACGAGCTCGTAGGCTGCGGCCTGCAGTTCGAGCAGCGCAGGGATGACGCCGGGCAGCAGGCGAATCTTGTCCAACTGATCGACTTGAAAGTCCTGGGGCTCGCGACAGATCGTGCCATCTCGATCGATGAAGAGTATTTTGCGCATGATCAGCTGTATCCTCGTTCGGCTAAGCGAATGCTCACGGCGCGCCGGTGCGCCTCGAGTCCTTCGACGCGGGCTAACTCTTCCACGGCCGGAGCGATAGCTGCGAGCCCTTCGCGCGAAAGATGCTGAAAGGTGATCTGTTTGAAAAATGAATCGAGCGATAGACCACTATAGCTGCGCGCATATCCATAGGTCGGCAGGACATGATTGGTACCACTGGCATAATCACCGACCGATTCCGGTGACCAAGGTCCGAGAAAGACAGAGCCTGCGTTCTGAACGCGCCGTGCCCAAGCCTCAGGCTCGTGCACCTGCAAGATGAGATGCTCAGGCGCGTATTCATCGCTGATCGCGAGAGCGCTGGCGACATCGGCTGTCACGATGCAACGGCTATGCTGCAAAGCCTTGATGGCCGTCTCGCGGCGTGGAAGGCCGAGGAGCTGCCGGTCGAGAGCGGAGAGCACACCGCGGGCGATCGACTCAGAAGTCGAAATCAAGATGACCTGTGAATCGGGCCCATGCTCAGCCTGCGAGAGAAGATCAGCGGCAACGAATTCCGGATGAGCCGTCTCGTCGGCGATGACGAGAACTTCCGAAGGACCGGCAGGCATATCGATCGCAGCGCCGTGAGGATCGCTGGCGACCTGCAGCTTGGCTTCGGTAACCCAAGAATTGCCGGGACCAAATATCTTATCGACCTTTGGAATCGACTGCGTGCCATAGGCCATCGCCGCGATCGCCTGAGCGCCGCCGACGGGGAAAATCTGCTCGATGCCGCAGAGCTCTGCAGCGAGGAGGATCACGGGATGAATCGTCCCGTCCGCTGCCGGAGGCGTGCAGAGGACGCGGAGAGGATTGGCGGCGATCATCGCGGGAATGCCGAGCATGAGCACGGTCGAAGGCAAGGGGGCGCTGCCGCCGGGAATGTAAAAGCCCACTCTTTGAATCGGTCTCGCTTCACGAAAGCAGCGAATGCCAGGCGAAGTGGGGAGTTCGATGCGTTTGGGATATTGGACGCGGTGAAAGTGTTCGATGTTCTCTTTGGCCACTTCCAAGGCTTCGCGCGTCGCTGACGACACCTTGGCGGCTGCGGCGCGCGTCGCCTTGGGATCGAGGTCGAGCCCTTTCAGCGTTACGCGATCGAAGCGCTGCGTATAATCGAGCAGGGCTTCATCGCCGGTAGCGCGTACGTTCGCTATGATGTCGGCGACGGCGCAGCGCAGTTCGGGCCCGCTGCTGCTATCTGGACGGGCCAAAAGCCTTTTCCGCGCCGTCTCATCCTGGTCTTTCCAGATTAGGATCTGCATAGAAGTCCCCTTACTATTCGATGATTTTCTCGATGGGGAGAACGAGGATGGAGCTCGCACCCGCCTCCTTCAGTTTTTCGATGGTTTCCCAGAAGACGTCTTCTTTGCAAACGGCGTGGATGGCCACGCGGCTTTCATCGCACATGAGGGGCATGACTGTCGGTTTTTCCATGCCGGGGATCAATTGCGAAATGCGATAGATGGCATCTTTCGGAGCGTTTAGCATGACGTATTTGGAGTTTCTGGCCTTCTGCAAGCCGTCGATGCGCGCTACCAGCTTTTCCAAAAGCTGTTCCTGAGCATCGCTCAAGCGTCGACGGGGACGGATGAGCACCGCTTCACTTTCAAGCAGGACGGTCGTCTGCCTCAGACCGTTCGAATCGAGGGTAGCTCCGGTCGAAACGAGATCACAGATAGCATCCGCGATGCCTATGCTCGGTGCGACTTCCACTGAGCCGGTGATTTCAACGATCGTGGCCTTCACGCCGTTGTCGTCGAGATAACGCCGCAAGGTATTTGGATAAGAAGTTGCAATGCGCTTGCCCTGAAAGCTCATGAGGCCATCGAAAGAGCTGGTTTTTGGAATGGCCAAAGCGAGGCGGCAATATCCAAAATTCAAGCGCCGGATAATTTCCACATCGCCTTCGCCCTCGCTCACGCGGCCGAGCTTTTCTTCGAGGACGTTGAGTCCGACGATACCAATCTGCGAGACCTCGTTTTTGACAAAACCAGGAATATCGTCATCGCGAACGAGCATGAGATCGAGCGCCTGCTCCCGGGCACGGCTGATGAGGCGATCGCTGCGGAAATCAAAGTTGATCCCTGCTCGAGCGAGCAAGTCGCGACATTTTTCGCTGAGTCGTCCCGACTTTTGAATGGCTAGTCTGAGGTTTTGATCGTTGTTCATGATTCTGTTGCTCCTCGCTCGAGAGCCCTGGCATAGCCGTTGGCTCCGTATGTCATGGCGCGTGCCACGCGTGTGATCGTTGCGGTACTGACCCCGGTTTTTTCATTGATGAGGCGGTAGGAAAAACCTTCTTTCAACAGCCGCGCCACCCGCCAGCGATCCGCCATGGAGCGCAACTCAGCTGGTGTACACAGGTCTTCAAGAAAACTCCTGCATTCCGTTGCGTCATGAAAGGAGGCGAGGGCTTTGCAGAGATCGTTCAAATAGCGATCGTCCCAGTGCTCGCTAGCTTTTCCAGTTTGAGACATAGTCAAATTTCCGCAATGTGTGTTTTAGTCTGCTAAAACGTTAGCGTAGTAACATGAGGGTTATAGGGGGGCAAGACATTTCTGTAAGCAGCTATAAAAACTTGTTTTTGTCTTGCCTCGTCCGGGAGACTTCGCTAGGTTGAAGCCACTGCTCTTATGATTTGGCCTCGATAGTCCACCTCAAAAGAGGTGGCGGGGGACAGTGTTTCGACCCCAGGAAGTCGTCGAACCATCGCATCAGAGCTGACGAGTCGATGCTTGTTTTATCTTCTAAAGGACGGTCTCTCATGAAAAAGTTCATCGTTGTTTTAGGTCTTGCGACCGTGGCTATGGCCGGTAAATGCTCCAGTTCAGATAGCGATAAATCGAAAGAGACAAGTGAAAAACCGGCTGAAGAATTTCCCGTGAAAGAAGATTCCCAAGTCCCGACGGAAGAAGTTCCGGCCTACGACCAGCAGGAAGAACCCACGCCTGCACCGACCGAAACGCCCGTCCCTAACGAGAGTGCACCACCTAGTCCGACGCCTGCTCCTGAAGCCGGCAAGGGTCCTGGTCACTAATCTTCTTTGTCTCAGTTTTCGTTCCTGCTGCGGCAGGAACGAACTTTTGCCGCATCCTTCTCTGCCTTCCTTTCAAATCGATCTCAGACTCCAGTGAAATTTAGCTTGTTTTCGCACTTCGATGTGTCTATAGATGCGAGCTGAAAATTGACCCTATGGCCAATTGCTCCGCTTTGCGCGGCAGGTGAGGGGCCAGAGGATGTATAGAGAAGGGAAGGCTATGGAAACCACTGTCACAGAAGGTCAGATCCTGACCGACGAACAGTACTTTCGGCATCTGATCAGTCGGATGCAAAAGACCGTGACGAAGGTGAGGCGCATCGATGTAGCCGAGCTCCTCGAGTGGGCGTGGGTCGATGGCAAGTTGGAGCCTTTTGCTTCGCGTTTGACACGCTCTCGTCCGGATCTCGCGGACGAAATCGAAGTTATCCTCGCTGACCTCAGGACCGCTGGACATCACTAATTGCTATGAGCAAAAGCGGCGAAAGCCGCTCTGTGCGTATGTTTGGCCCCTTTTTTCCTGCTGTTTCTCCCCTCACTTTGCAATGATCTTTACGGTAAATTAACGGGCTAGAGCTTGCACCCCAAGCTGTCGGCTGAAAGAGTCATTCAAAGAGCTTACACCGCAATATTTACAACAACGCGGCAGCCTGCAGTCCTTGCCTAGCACGGCTTACTGGCGCTATCGTTTGCCAAAGAATTGCAAATCCCTTTGTCTGATGAGCTGCGAAGATGTATGAGTCTCTATAACAAATATTTTCTCTCTGCTGGGGGGATGAGCCACATACTCTGTCAAGAGTGCTAGGGCTCGGTGAGACGGCGGTCCGTGCAACTATCGAAAGGATTCTCCATGTTGGAAACTGTAGATGCCGCGCACATGCGGGCTATGAATAGCAGCATACTCCTCAAGCTGATCTGGAAGGATCGGCAGATCTCGCGGGCAGACATTTCTCGACTCACAGGCATGAGTCGTTCCACAGTTTCGGCGATTGTATCCGATCTCATGCGCGGCGGTCTCGTCAGTGAAACCGGCATTGGTCATTCCAATGGTGGCAGACGACCCGTCATCCTCTCGTTTAACGAAGACGCCTATAGCATTCTCGGTATCGAGCTCACCGCTCAATCGATATCGGCGGCGCTCTTAAATCTCAACGGCAGTGTTCAATATTGGGTTCAAAAACCCTGCGATACAGCGCAAGATCCGCAAGCGGCCCTCCGGGTTCTCGAAGAGGTGATCGCCGAAGTCGAGACTCTCTGCGCGCGCAGCTCACGTCCGCTGATCGGAGTCGGTGTGAGTCTGCCAGCTCCCGTCCTCGCAACGAGCGGCGCCTTGCCTTTCCTCGAGGCGATGTTTCCGGCTTGGAAAGATCTTTCTCTGCGAGATTTTCTGATCAAGCGCACCGGCGTGCCGGTCGTGTTTGAAAAGGATGCTAACCTCGGTGCGCTCGCCGAACTTTGGTGGGGCGCAGGTAAAGGTGAACCGGCTAAGAATTTGGTTTGCCTCAAGATCGGTCGCGGCCTTGGTGCTGGCATCATTATCGACGGCAAAATCTATCACGGTGCACGCGGTCTCGCCGGCGAGCTCGGCCAGGTGCTTCTCGGTCACGCGCGGACACGCGGCGGGCGATTGCCTGACGTCAAGAGCTTTATCGGAGCCAAAGGGCTCTCGCAGCGGCAGGAAGAGCTGAGGACCGAACATACTCACAGTGCGTTGCCGGCCGGTAGCGATCTGAAAACGATCTTTGCGGCTGCTGAAAAAGGCGATGCCTTGGCCTTGACCCTGCTCGATGAAGCAGCTGTAACGCTCGGTGTGGCGATCAGTAATCTCCTGGTCCTGCTCGATGTGGATCGCGTGGTCATCGGCGGCACTTGCACCCCAGCTCTGCGGCAGAGATTGCTCGAGGTGATTCGGCGGACGGTGCGTGAGCAGACGATTTGGCCTGAGCTACAGGAGGCCGTCATTTCAGAAAGTCCGCTCGGAGAACAGCAGGTCGCGATCGGTGCGGCGACGATGTTGCTCGAAAAAGCTCTGAATGAGCTGTCCTTCTTTAAAAAGACCGCCGTTAGCGCCATTATGGCTGATAAAAACTGGAGCGATGAGGAAGGGTTTGCGGCGACGCAGGGCATCAACTAAGTCTTTCCGGCGTAATATGGTCTGGTTTAGGTATTTTCCTTAGGGAAAAGCTGAACAAGGATTGAAAAGCCTGGACTTATGATGTATTTACGCATCCGTTGACGAAGAACCGTTGAAAAGCCAATGAGGTAAGAATGGCTCGCTACAAAGGCCCCCGTCTCAAAATCATGCGTGCACTTGGTGTGCAGCTCCCAGGTCTCTCCCGCAAAAAGTGGGATGAGCGTAAAGCGTATCCACCCGGCATGCACCAGGGCCGTCACAGGAAGAAAACAAGCGTTTACGGAACGCAGCTTCGTGAGAAGCAAAAACTCCGTTACAACTACGGTATGGGCGAGCGTCAACTCCGCCGCTTCGTAGACATGAGTTTCCAAATGAAGGGAAATCCAGGTGATAACCTGGTTCAATTCCTTGAGCGCCGTCTCGATAACGCGATTTTCCGCGCTGGATTCGCCCCAACGATCTGCGCGGCTCGCCAGCTGATCGTTCACGGTCACATCCGCGTCGATGGTCATCGCGTGAACAAGCCTTCGTTCCTGATCAAGATCGGCCACAAGCTGGGTCTGACGGACAAATCAGCGAAGTTCACCCACGTGCAAGGTAGCCTCGAGCAACCTGCTATCGTGCGTCCCGAGTGGATCGGTTTTGATGATGCTTCGAAGGTCGCTTCGATCGTCAGCTTGCCGACTCGTGAGTCGTTGCCGTTCCCGATTGAAATCGGTCATATCATCGAATTTTACTCGAAGTAATCTCCTCGAGGTTGCTTGAAACAAAGACCCCAGGTGCCTTGCGGTGCTTGGGGTTTTTTGTTTTTGCGCTTCGTGTGAGTTTGCGGATGTGGTTTGTGGAAATGGAGAAAGATTGACTGGTGCGTATGTTAGAGTCCGCCCTAAACGCTGGTCAATTTTCTTGATTTGAACTAAGTTCCAGAGTAAGTGGAGGACGAATCTCATGCCGCGCATCAATCTTTTCCAGCGAGACAATCAAAGTTTTCAAGCTTGGTCATTTGCCCCCAACTACGGAGGATCATCGCTCGATATTGCGAAGGCCTGGGAAAGTACAAAGCTGGGATTTCACGCCGAAGTTCTGGATCCGGGAAAATTTTCCTGTCCTTATCATAGGCACGAGCGCGAAGAAGAACTTTTTATCGTTCTCGAGGGTAAAGCTCTCTGTCGTGAAGAAGATCAGGTTTTTGAAATTTCCAAAGGGGAACTCGTCTTCTTTAAAACCGGTATAGCCCACCAATTCTACAATCACACGGCGGAACCCTTCATTTTCTTTGCTCTCTCCAATAAGGATTCCGGAGACGTCTGTGAGTATCCGGATTCGAAAAAGATATTAAATTATGCCACCAAGACTTTGACCCAAAAAGGCGTTCCCACAGACAACTATTGGAAAGACGAAGAAAATCCACGTGCGCACTGGCCTCTAGGGAGCATTTGTTAAATCAAGTCTTCGTCCATCAATGTCTTCCATTCGGATAACCGCTCCTCTAAAAGGAGCGGGTTCCTGAAAGCTTCCATCCCATTACCGCAGCTTAACACAGCGGAAACCAGAATCCGTGGCGGTGGAACTCAGCCACAAGTTGAAGTCTGAGGCGAAGACCCCTGAATTCGTCCCATTGTTAAACATACCGCCTCTTCGCATACCACCGCCTGAGCCATTGGTCCCTGCATAGTAGCCGCCGATTCCCTGCGCGGTATTCCAGCTGTCATCATAGGTCGACGCGAAGGCACGGGTAGGAATCAAGGAATCCATGTAGGTGCGGCCACCTGGAGTAACGGCGGTATATTCCGCCCAAGCCGCCAAGGGGCTGGCCTTCGCATTGGGATTGTTATAATCCACGGCTTCCCAGGCGTTACCCGCCACATCCCAGAGAATGGCGCCGTTCGCCAAGGTGAAGGTGCGGCGTTGATCGGAGGTATCGCCCGTACTCACCGCCGTGCAGGTGGTTTCTACATAGAAGAGAGTGTCCGTGGCCGAAGCCGCACAGAGGGAAGCGGGATTGTTGTCGGAGTGTCCTACAAAGAGAGCTCCCGACCCGATCGTGCCACTCGACCAGTTGCTGGCATTCTCAACGATGGCTTCTCCCATCGTCAGCCACTGTTCATTGTTAATCAGTTCATAGCCGCTGCCCAGCGCCGCGCATTTGGTCTTAGCCTGGTTGTTGGCGATAGAAATCCAAGGGGTGCTCGTGGCCTGCGATACGGCGTTGTTTGAACCATCGTTTTTGGCCTCAAACTTCATCACGCAGAAATCTTGGGTCGCAAAGCGACCATCGCCAGGAATCAGCGAGTAGTTCGCAGGACAGGCCACAGGCATTTCCATATCGCGACTCAGGAGAACATACT
>CANJJY010000211.1 GCA_947474445.1 Oligoflexaceae bacterium | reverse complement strand
GAACGGGATTCTGGCGTTTTGTCGCAAAGATTATCGCGCAGCAGCATTGTCCCTGCAAGCAGCTATGCCCAAATTAGAAGGCGACAGGGCTTCCATTGCGTTAGCGGTTAATGCAGCTGACAGGTTAGTGCAAATCCAAAAGCGCCTTGGCAAGCGCGAAGAGGCAGCTGCAGCCTACCGTGTTCATCAAAAATTGCTATTATCTGTAACAGGCCAATCTTCTCGCCTGGGTTGGAGCTCTTATGAGTTGTTAAAAAGGCAGGTAGAAGCGGGGTTGTGGGTCGGCCGGATGCAAGCTCTTCTCGGTGATTATCAGTCAGCGCGAGTTGCCGTCCAACAAAGTATCGATTTGATCAATAGAGGCTTTGCCACGATAGCCGATCTCAGCCGGACGCAGAAAGTTAATCTTGATGAGCAGAAAGCGGATGCCTACCACATTTTAGCTTCACGGATTGCCTACGAACAGAAGGACTTTGCTGGGTCACTAGCATTCAATCAGATTGCACAGAACTTACCCGAGCTGAGTCGTGAATGGCGCGATCGACTCAAATGGACCGAAGGCTGGTATAAGTACATGCTTGGCGATAAAACGGGAGCCATTGTCTCTTGGAAAGAACTGGCGGAAAAACCAAACGATGATGGACAGAAAGCCAAGCTCTGCTTTTGGATAGGGCGAGCGCTCGATGAAGCTGGCGAAGTTAACGAAGCAGATGCCTATTTCTTGCGCTTGAAAAGAGAATTTCCTCTCAGCTTTTATCACGTCGTTGCCTTGCCTAAACAGCGGGTGCAATACGATTGGAAAGAGAATTGGCCAAAAACAAGCGAGTCGGATAAAAGACTGCGCGGCTTCAATGAATTCCAAGCCACAGCTTACGAACAAGATACCGAAGCAAGTCGACTGTTGCTCAGAGCTGAACTTTTGTTGGCGGCTCGCGTCGATCTTTGGGCAAAGCCAGTGTCTCGCGAACTTTACATGTACGTAGCACAAAAGAATAAGTTACTGGGAGAAATCGAAGGTTCGCTTTATGTCTCGCGGCTTCTGCATATGTCCGGACAGCATAACTATGCAATCGCGTTGAGCTCGCAGCTGGCGACTATGTATCCTTCGCTATGGACAGAATATCCTGAGCAATTGCTGATCTATTTTCCTCGACCCTACCTTACGGGTTATCAGCGTGCGGCATCACAAAACTACCTGGATACGGAAATTCCTTTGGCTATAAGTCGACAGGAAAGTAGTTTTCTTGCTGAGGCCATTTCCCCAGCAGAAGCGGTCGGTTTGATGCAACTTATTCCACCGACAGCCGAACGAATTGCCAAGCGGCTGGGAATCAAGATGGAAGATAGCTCGCAAGAACTTTTGAGGCCTGAATTAAATATAAGTTTGGGGACGGCATACCTTGCTGAGTTAGGGCGACGGTATCGCGGGCAGTGGCCACAAGCTTTTGCAGCTTACAATGCGGGGGAGTACGTGGTGGATGCCTGGCTATTACGCCGATCTTCTGCTGATCCATTGCTCTGGATCGAGGGTTTGAGTTTTGGGGAAACAAGTTCATATGTCAAAAATGTTTGGCGAAATTGGGAAGTCTATCGCTTGCTCAGCTCGTCACAGTAGGTCGTCCCGTCCCGCCGTAAGGAGGCAAGTCGCAAAATCGCTTTTGCGCTTGTACGCTCCATGATATGAATCGGCTTCGTTCGTTTTATGGTTATGATACCCCCCTAGTCGGGTGACTCATCGTAAGAGGTTATCATGTCGAGTAAAGACCAGGCGGCCCATCATCGATCTCTCGAAGGCAAAGGCTGGCTGACCCTGCTTTTCTTTATGTTTTTATTCCCGATCCTATTTTTTCTCTGCGTCTTCTTTCCTATTTGGATAGATGTGGCAACGCCTTACTAATCGCTCCTTCTCACGAGCTGAACCTGAACCACAGTAGGGCTTGCGGTGAAACGCAGGCTGACCTAATGTGCAGGTCCACAGGCGACTTGTGAGCTTTAATATTTGATAAGTAGCGGTATTCTTTGCCGCTTCGAGGTTTCTTAAACATGGATAACAAGACCAAAGCCGATCCCCTCGCGCTTTCCCTCGGTGCAGCGGCTCCCATAGATTGGCAGAGCTACTATCAGATGATGAAGCCGACCATATCGATGCTGGTCGTCGTAACGGTTATTCCAACGCTTTTCATGGCCCAGAGTCGCCTTCCAGGTTTTGGCGTCGCAATGGCAGCCCTGATTGGAACATACCTGGCGTCGGGTTCAGCTGCGATGTTCAATCACCTTGTCGATTCCGACATTGATGCTCATATGAAACGGACGCGTTCGAGGCCTATACCTTCGGGCAAAGTCAGTGCTTCAAAGGCGGCGGCATTGGCTGCTACCTTGGGCATTGTCTCGTTCATGATTCTGTTTTACGGCACAACGCCCTTGGCCGCCTGGATTGCTTTGGCAGCCAATGTTTTCTACGTGGTGATCTACACGATCTATCTCAAACGCAGAACTGTTCAGAATATAGTGATCGGAGGAGCAGCTGGAGCGGTCGGGCCTCTTATCGGTTGGGCTGCCGTGACAGGCACCCTTGCCTGGCCAGCGTGGGTTTTATTCGCGGTTATCTTTCTTTGGACCCCACCTCACTTTTGGGCTCTGGCCATAAAATATAAAGATGATTATGCCAAGGCCAACATTCCTATGTTGCCTGCCGTCAAGGGTCTTCCCGTCACGCGTCGTCAGATTTTTGCATATACCCTGACCCTAATTCCTGTAGTCGTCTCACTTTCGGTGTTCGGAGCGGCTGGTTGGTTTTATGGTATCGTGGCTTCCGCTCTCACACTCTACTTTGTTTGGCTGGCTTTTGTCTTGATGCGAACGGAAGAAAATCAGCGCGCGATGCCTCTATTTTATTATTCCTGTTTTTATCTTTTTGGCGTGTTTGGCGCTCTTACTATCGATCGATTACTTTTTATTTTCTAAGTCGCTCCAATTGGAAAGCACGGCGAGGTTTTTCTCATGATTGCGGTAACTGCCACAAGTTTCATGAAAGAGCCTCGACTACGGCTCCTCCTTCAGGAATGTTTTCCGAACATCATCATCAGATTTATTGAAGCCGAACAATCGGCTAGCGAAGCCGCACTCATCTTTCAACTGAAAGGCGCAAAAGCTTGGTTGGTTGGTCGCGAAACCGTTTCAAAACGTGTAGTCGATGCACTGCCTGACCTAAAAGTGATCGCGAAATACGGGGTGGGGCTCGATAACATAGACTTCGATGCATGTCATCATCGAGGCATCAGGATTGTCTGGGAAGCGGGCGTTAATCGAGAAGCTGTCGCGGAACACACTCTTGGGCTTATGCTCGCTCTCTCGCGCAATATCGGGTTGGGTTCACGGCGCTTGTCTCAAGGTGTTTGGTGGAAGAACGGTGGGTCGAATCTCACGGGTAAGTGCGTAGGCCTCGTTGGTTTGGGTCATATCGGTTATAGGGTAGCGGAGCTTCTTAAGGTCTTTCGATGCACGATTAAATTTTGCGATATTTTAGACAAATCAAAAGAAGCGTCGGAACTAGGTGCCCATCAGGTGGCTTACACGGAGCTGCTCGAGTGGGCCGATATTCTAAGTTTTCATGTGCCCCTCACAGGTTCAACGCGTGGTATGTTAAACCGGAGTGTAATGGTGAAGACACGCGCGGGTGTCAGAATCATCAACACCAGCCGGGGTGAAGTGATAGTTGAAAGCGATATTAAAGAATTCTTACATAGTGGGCATATCGCAGGTTTTGGAGCAGATGTGTTTGAGCATGAGCCTTTAGAAGATAAAGAGCTGTATTCAATGGATAATTTCATAGGCACGGCGCATACTGCCGGCAATAGTCAAGAGGCTATCTGGGCGATGGGCGCATCTGCAGTCAAGGGTTTACAAAAAGAACTTGGCTTTAGCTGAGAAAAATCCGATTTAGAGATTGGCGGAGGCTTCTGAAACCGCAAGGAGCATTGAAATGATTGAACAAATAAAAGACGTGATTGAAAAAGATATAAATCCGCAGCTCGAATTACATGCGGGCGGGTGTGAACTTCTAGATGTTGATGACGGCATAGTAACCCTCCGACTTTACGGTGGATGTTCCGGTTGCCCATCGTCACAGATCACGCTCTTTAACGGTATTGTGCCTATCTTAAAAGAGAAGATACCAGAAATCCGCGACGTTGTTCTCGGGTAACTCCCCGAACCAAACTTTCTTTTGTGGCGTAATAGTTGCAGTACAAGCAGTGTCCCGGTTTGGGGGATTCTTGCTGAGTGGAGTGCTGCAATGACTGTAGTTGTGTTCAAATGTCCTATCGATGACGCTACCCTGACAAGTATCAATGAATTGAGGCAACTTCGCTTAGAAGTTCTGCGTCGGCAGATTCTAGAAATTGATCTAGTCGTTGAAAGACTATTGAGCGAAGGAGCCTTTCAAGAGGACGAAAAAGAACCTTATCGCGTCGTTATACTGGAGGACCTCACCAGCAAATGCGACGAACTTGAAGAGCGTATTCAAATACCGGAAACCGTCTATTTTGATGAGATTGAGCTTTATCTAGACGTTTTGAACGGACGATAAGAAAATCTATTTTTCCTCGTAGCCGCGTGACTCGTGCTGAATTTTGAGTTAATCCTCTTGCTGCTCATGTTTTCTTGTTCGCGTCCTCTCGATTTCAGATTCTTCGTCTAATTCTGATCCGAGGGTTTGCTGCGAAGGAATCCGAAACGCCTCGTCAGCCCAACCCGCAATATCATGAGTTTTGCAGCGAGGGCTGCAAAATGGTCGATCGGGATTAGTCTGATCAAACCGAGAACTTTTTCCGCACGTAGGGCACCGGGTAATGCGTGCACTTGGTTCAGATTTAGGCATATCTAAATAATTCTCCCTAAAATTTATCCGTTCCCTTCGGGAAGGTGTCGATGTCGTTCGGGCCAAAGGAGTCGGGGTAAAGGCGGACGTAAGCCTTGAACCAGTTCTGCAAGGCAGCACCCCGCGTAAAATCCCATGGCCATGCCTTGTCCCATAAATCCCGTGGCAAGAAGTATACGGGGCTCCCCAAACATTGGGCCCACTAAAGGGAGCTCATCGTTGGGCCAGCAATCTAGTCCCGCTTCCGAGCGGACAAGATTCTTAAGTCTGTTTTGTGGAAAAATTTCGTTCCACGCACTGAGCAGGTGCTCTTCGATTTTTGATTCCAGTGGTGCCGAGCTGGCCTCAAACCCTGCGAGAGGACGCAAGAAACGAGCACCTCCCAGTCTGACTCGATTGCTCCCCGTAATTCCTCCCCAGTAGTGACCGTGGCGCCAACTGAAAAGAGTTCCAGGAGCCACTGGGAGGGAGGTGTTCGTCGAGTCGATCTCCCATTCGTGCCACTGGTCGGCATAGGCAACGAGAGCCTCTCGGAGAGGTGGCAAGAGCTCAGCCATGGATAGGTGATTAGCGATAATTACCGCTTCTGCTTCGATGGTGCCGTCATCTGTTTCTATAGAGATCGTCCCACCTTTAGATTCGAGCCTGCGCGCTCTATTCAAAGATTCGATATTTTTGGTTTTTTCACGCAGCACCCCCAGCAACTTTTGTGCATCGATGAAGGCCGCTCCCGTGCCGTCGAGCTGAACTCCTCGGCAGGGTCCTTGCGGGCCGTAACCCTGACGCAAAGCAGCAGGTTGAGACATGAGTTCGGCCGGAAGCCCGATCTGTTTGAACTGCTTGACTGCAAGCTCTGCCTCAGCCATTTCATCTTCAGTGGTGATCCAGCGAACGCGTTTGGCCTGGGTAAAAGGAAGCTCTTGTTCTTCCGCAAAGCTGACTAATCGCTCAAACGCCGTTTGCGTCCAATCCCAAAGCGAGGCCGCTGCATCAAGGCCATGACGATGCGAAATGCGTGTGACATTATCGAGGCACCCCCCGCTGATAAGGCCTGCGGCCTTTGAACTGGCACTCACTTGGCCGCCGGAACGGATGAGGCAAATCCTTGGGGCACCTAGCCTTAGCAGGTGAAGGGCGGCAGAAAGCCCTGTGATACCATCACCGATTATGGCAAGATCGAAATGCTGGTTGGTGCGCATGCGAACTCTCCTCTCGCGGCTTTAATCCCCGGCACTATGCCAAATACTCGGCCCTCTTTGGGAATAAGGCGCAGGATCATGTTAACGAACGCAAAGGGAAAGACCACAGTTCTTTTGTGGATTTTGGGGTTCACGGGCCCGGCCCTGAGCGTCGAAAAAAAGACAAATGTCGTAATTTCCGGTTGGCCACTCGAGGTTGGTAACCTCGGCCAAGCAGTATTGAGCGAAGATCCTCTCATGGGAACACTCGTTTGCCCTAGTCTTACCCGTCTGAATCTAAATGCCTTAAAATCGGAAGCTTACTTACTTGAAAAGCTTGACGACAATGGCGAACAGTGGACATTCAAGTTAAAATCTGGACTAAAATGGTGGGACAAATCAGCCGTTAGCGGGGAGCAACTGGCCGAATTTTTGCGGCTTGAATTGCCTGTGGCTGTCGAAAAGCAGGGACTTAGAACGTGGCATCTACCTGCTATGGATCTCACCGTCAATGGGCCTCAGGTGACCATCCATTGGAAATCCAAACCTCTTTTCGGTCCCTATGTTCTTAATAACAGTCCATTCCGTCAAAAATTCGAAGGTATAGAGTCGCTTGCTTTCCAATGCGCCGGTGAACTAAAACCAGAAAAAGAAGCCAGCACCGTTCACCTGATAGCTGCCAACGGACTTCGCTTAGACCTTCAACCGTCATCTGTTTCGAACGATCCCCCATTTATCGATTTTCGGTTTGGTGAGGAACTTCATCCGAACCGATCGAAAAGACAGTTAGATGAAGCATTAAAATGTGACCAGGCGATCGATACCCCCTTTATTACTCTGCTAGCCTGGAATCCTGCAGGACGTTGGACTTCGGACCCTACGTTTCGCCGTGCGATGACTCATTTGATCCCCCGGGGGGCGCTCCTTCGGTCGGGCGCAGGGTCTCTGGGGGATCTTATTTCAGGCCCCATCTTGCGTGCGCACCCCGGTTATAAGCGGAACCTCCTTGTTCCCGCCTACGATCTGGGTAAGGCCGAACAATTGTTGAATAAGCTTGGATATAAGCGTTCAGAGCAAGACGGTTATCGCCGAACCCCCCAAGGCGAACTCATGGAGCTTCGCATTCTTGTCCATGATTTCGAGGGCTCCACCCTACTGCGGAAAGTGCTCGATGATAGTCTCCGCGCGATTGGTCTGAAAACGGTTTTCACGGGCAAAATGGAAAATAACGTTGATGCTGTACTTGCATCCGTCGCAAGTTCGTGGCCAGACGCAAACCTCAGCTCTTTTCTCCACAGTAAGAGCGTCGATTCGCCCTGGCCCTGGCGGTATCAAGACGCTGCCTTAGATCAGGCTCTCGTCACTTATGCGCTGAGTCTGACCCGACTGAAGCCGGACTTCACGTTCCTAGAAAAGGTTCACGATCTAGTATATAAGCTAGAACCGTTTTCTATCCTCATGCAGCACCGCGTCTGCCTGGAGGCAAAGCTCGGTGCGGCTGAAATGAGAAAGCTCAAAATTGGAGTTAAAAACCCTGATTGGTTTGCCGAACTGCTCGATCCGCTCGTCTTTTCGGTTGGATCTACGGCGAGTCCCGATAGGCAGAATCGATAGCGAGAAGTCGCTCATACCGACTAGTTAAAAGATTGAGGAAGAGTCAGTGATCTACTTAAAAACAGATAATGAAATTGACGCTATGCGTAAGGCTGGGAGATTAGCGGCCGAGCTTCTCGATCGTATTGAGGCACACGTGAAGCCTGGTGTGACAACGCTTGAGTTAAACGATCTGGTTCATGCTTGGACAGTAGAAAGAGGAGGGATTTCTG
>CANJJY010000210.1 GCA_947474445.1 Oligoflexaceae bacterium | reverse complement strand
TCTGGCCAGGACGCAAGCTCGAGGCCAGTTCCAAGTCCTTTATTTTCGGGCGGGTCCTCCACCTACCCCAGCGATTTTTTGATCGCTATGGGATGGGTGATTTGATTTCCCGGCTCTCCAACGACCTCGGACAACTACGGGTGTTCTTCGCCTTTGGGATTTTGCAGGTCCTCAACCTCTGCTTCATTACGGTTTTTACCCTCGTAAAAATGTTCAGCGTGCATCCGACGCTGACGCTCACAGCGCTGACACCTATCTTATTTATGGTGATCGCCGCCCGCTTTGTCATGCCGCGTTTGCAGGCATTCACCAAGAAAAATCAGGAAGCTATCGGCACATTGACCAACAGGGTCACTGAAACCTTTACTTCTATCCATATTGTGCAGTCCAATGCGGCCGAGGCCAGCTTTCTTCGCCTGATCGAAGGCGAGAACGAAAAAGTCTACGAGTCCGATATGAGGGTTTTGGTTTTACGAACTCTGTTCTTTCCCCTGATGACCAGCCTCACCGGCGTCTCGCAGCTGCTCGTCCTGTTTTTCGGTGGGTATCTCGTCATTCAATCGCAGCTATCCGTGGGCGATATTCTGGCCTTTAACTTCTACCTTTCCTATCTCGCCTTTCCCCTGACATCGATCGGCATCGTTCTCGCTATCTACCAGCGTTCGAAGACGGCGATCGAACGACTCAATCCCTTGATCGACGAGCCTTTGGAAGCAGCCCACGCGAAAGAAACACTCCTGCCTCCGGCACCCGCTAGACCGCTGCTCCAGATCGTCGATCTAAGCTTTCGTTACCGCACCGATGCCGATGCTCCGCTCGTGCTGAATCAAGTCAGTCTCAACGTCGCGGAGGGGGAGATGGTCGGCATCTGTGGCCCAGTGGGCAGCGGAAAGAGTACTCTCTTTCAGCTTTTGACCCGCATCTACGATCCACCGGCTGGAACCATACGGCTGGAGGGCCAGGATATTCTAAATTTAGATCCTGCTACTCTCCGCCAGCAGATCGCCTATGCGCTGCAGCGCGTGCACCTTTTCTCGGCCAGCATCCGCGATAATCTCAAACTCGGTCTCACCCCAGAACCCGACGCAGAGGCGCTGCAAACCGCCGCAGCCACAGCTCAGCTCTTGGGCGAAATAGAGAATTTTCCTGCTGGTTGGGACACTGAAATCGGTGAGAAAGGTCTGCGGATCTCGGGGGGACAAAAGCAGCGACTGGCTCTAGCGCGGGTTTTTCTCCGGCGGCCGCGCCTCCTTCTGCTCGACGATGTGCTGTCGGCGGTCGATAATTTGACCGAAGCGCGCCTGATTCAAGAGCTCAGAAAGCGCAAGACCGCCATGCTTATCAATTCTCACCGCAATTCAGTTTTAGAACTCTGCGATCGCGTCGTCCTCATCGAGGAAGGCAAAGTTCGCGATCAAGGTCGTTTCAGCGATCTTTTAGTTCGCCATCCCCATCTTCAAGAGGAAATTTATGACAGCTCCCAACCTGAATCCGTTTAGTAAGCTGACTCAGGACTTTCAGGGACTGGTTCGCCTTTGGCCTTTCCTGCGCAGCAATAAGACTTTGCTCTTAACGGCATCCGTCCTTATTCCCCTCATCTCCCTTCTCCAGATGACGGTTCCCATCCTCCTGCGCTACACCGTCGATCACGGCATCGTCGCGCGCGAAAAGTCTGTGCTCATCTACGGCGCTGCCGTCTATTTCTTGGTGGTTGTCACCGAGTATGCTGCGCGCGCTTCACAGACGATTCTCACTTCGAAAGCCGTGTTTCGTATGATTCGTTCGATGCGGATGGCCTTAATCCAGCATATTCTCAGCCTCTCCCCGCGATTCCACGATCGAAACATGAGCGGAGCGCTGGTTACGCGGGCGACCAGTGATTTTGACAACTTGACCGAAGCCCTCAACCAAGGCGTCCTCAATTCTGTGGTCGATTTTGCGGTTCTGATCGGAGCAGTCCTCGGACTCTTCCTCCTGAACTGGAAGTTGGCTCTCATAGCCCTTCTGATTCTTCCCCTCGTCGTCCTCATCATCGTGTTCTTTTCTCGCGCCCTCAAACGCTCGATGCTCCTGGCCCGCGTAAAGATCGCATCACTCAATGCTTTTACTCAGGAATGCCTCTACGGACAGAGTACAGTCAAAATCCTCAACGCTCATCAGGACAGCCAAAAGCGTTTTTACCGATTATCGATCGAATACCGCGATGCCCAGATGAAGTCGGTCGTGGTCGATGCCCTCCTCTTCGCTTTGCTCGACGGCGTGTCTGTGATTACCATCGGCCTGGTCCTCTGGTATGCCGTGACAGGTAATCACAGCACCGCCGCGTTGAGCGCCGGCGTGATGATCGCGTTCGTCCAGTATATTCAAAATCTCTTTGATCCTCTGAAACAATTGGGCAACAAGATCGCCATGCTCCAGGGGGCGTTTACAGCCCTCGACCGCATTTTTATGATTTTTGATACCAAGGATTTTGTCGAAGGTGACCAGCCCAGCCCCCGCCTCGCCGGTGAAGTCAGCTTTGAGAACGTACAGTTTTCCTACCAAAAGGATGGCGGCCATCCTATCGTACAAAACGTTTCTTTCAAAGTAGGTGCCGGCCAATCTCTGGCTTTAGTCGGTGCGACAGGTTCCGGGAAATCGACCATCGTCAAACTCCTGAGCAAGATGTACGACGGCTTTGAAGGTGATATTTTGATCGATGGTCACTCGATCCGCACCATGTCGGGACCTTCCTTGCGTCAGGCCATCGCCATCGTTCCCCAGGATATCGTCATCTTTCAAGAGACGATCGCTTTCAACATAGGTTTGGGAGCGCCAGGCATCGGGATTGATCGCATCGAGGAAGCCGCGCGATTTGTAGGTGCCGATCGCTTTATCGAGAGACTCCCACAGGGATATCAAACCATCCTGCGCGAAGGCGGCGATGATCTGTCGCAAGGACAGCGTCAACTGCTAGCCTTTGCCCGTGCTCTGGCGCGAGACCCTCGCATTATTATCCTGGATGAAGCGACCTCGAGTGTCGATCCAGCTTCGGAAGCCGCTATTCAGCAGGCGATTGAAAAACTGTTTTCAGGGCGCACCCTGATCGTCATCGCCCACCGTCTTTCGACCATACGCAAATGCGATCGCATCTTGGTTCTGGATCGAGGCAAGGTCCTCGAGGTGGGCTCCCACCAACAGCTGATGCAGCAGCGAGGCCCCTATTTTGCGCTGCATGAGAAATGGCTGGAAGGTGCTCCGGCTTGACATAAAAAAGCCCCAGGACGAGCTGTCCTGGGGCTTTCTAGATGGTGGTGAAATCTTACTTCTTCTCGGCCGCTGCGGCTGGCGCAACGCTCCCTGGGTTTTTCCCCGGGTTTTCACTGACGGCTTTGCCGCTGACTTTAGCCTTCTCTTTTTCGAGGGCGATGGCTGGGAGAAGAGGCTGCACAGGATCCAGCTTTTGCTTTTTCATCAGCTGAACGTAGTCGGCGGTGATCCGCACGGCTTCCTGCATGTAAAGATCGTCCTTCAAGGAAAACTCGTTGGGATCGTTGAGGGCATCCTCTTCTTTCTTGGCTAGATCCTTGTCATCATCCTTTTTTTCCTTGAGCGAAACGCGGTTGCGCTCATCCTTGTTCTTCCGATACTTATCGATCTCAGCTTTGACTTTCTGGTACTCCGTATCCTTGGCCAAACGAGTCTCCGACCGCTTTTTCAGCTCGGGAACGAAAGGTTTGATCAAATTGAACTTCTGATACTTGGCCGTCTTGATTTCTTCGTAGGGCAAAGCGTAGTCGTAGAACTTTTCACCGATTTCTAGCTCGTCGACGATGCTAGGGAGAACGATGTCGGAATCGACGCCTTTCATCTGAGTCGAAGCGCCTGAGGCACGGTAGAATTGATTGACGGTTACCTTGACCGCACCGAGCTTAGGTGCAAGGTCATTGAGGTTCTGCACGGTCCCTTTGCCAAAGGTATGCGTGTCACCGACGATTAGTCCACGCTGATAATCTTGAATCGCTCCCGCAAAAATCTCACTGGCACTCGCGGAATGACGGTTAATCATCACGACCAAAGGCCCATCATACCAAGTCGACTCGTCTGGATCAAAGTAGGTTTCGGTTTCGCCATTCGAAGCTTTGACCTGGACCACAGGTCCTGCCCCAAAGAAGAGTCCGGCCGTGTTGATAGACTCATCGAGCCCGCCCCCACCATTGCTGCGAAGGTCGATGACCACCGCGTCGACGTTCTTGGCCTTGAGAGCTTTCAGCTGTTCCTTAGTATCGTTCGAGGAGGAACGGTAGTTTTTCAAACGCTTCTGCCGACCTTCAAAATCGATATAGAAGGAAGGGAGAGTGATGACACCGATCTTGAGTCTTTTGTTCTTATTGTTTTCCTTGACGTCGACTTCGACCACATTCGAGGAGGCCTGCTGCTCGACGAGCTGGATCTTTTCACGGATAATGGGCACCACTAATTTGCGGCTATTGTTCGCTTCCTGTCGGATGACGGAAAGTTTGACCACCGTCCCGCGGGCGCCGCGGATGCGCTTGACGACGTCTTGAAGATCTTGATCGATGACATCGACCGGCTCTCCGTTTTCCTGACCGACGGCGATGATCTTATCATTAATCTTAAGCAGTCCGCCTTTTTCAGCAGCTCCGCCTTTGACGAGACTGGCGACGATTGTGTAGCCGTCTTCAGATCGGAGGCTGGCCCCTATGCCTTCGAGTGAAAGGCGGGTGCGAATGCGGAAATCTTCCAGCTCCTCGACCGGCAGGTAGCTGGAGTGGGGATCCAAGGCCGTTGAAAATGCATTTAAAAAGACGCCATAGACGCGATCTTTGGAGAGATCATTGTGTCGTTTGATGGCCAGTTCGTAGCGCTTCTTCAGTTTTTCCCGCGCTTTGTCCAGGGATTCTGTGCCGATCTTGAGGTTCATCAGCTGAAACTTAATGAATTTCCGCCAGCGATCATTGACCTCTTCGACCGTCTTCGGAAAAGTCAGGTTTTTCCGATCTGTATTCATATACTCATCGACGGTGAAGTCATACTTCTCGTCGACTACCTTAGTTATGAATTGATTGCGCTCCATAAAGCGCTGCGAGTAGCGATTCATCACATCATCGATCGCGGCACAGTTCATATCTCGGCCTATCGTATCGTCGAGCTTGGTCGCGTATTTAGTATTGAACTCGTCGATGTCCGATTGGTAAAAATAGAGACGACCGGGGTCCCAGGATTTGATAAAATTATCCAATGTACGACGCGATAGCTCGTCAGTGAATGAATTATAAGAGAAGTGCATCTTGAAATAGAGCAGAACCAGCTGCCGGACCTCGGAACAGCTCAGTGAAAATGCATCCTGCGCCCCTAGCAACAACCAGGTGGCTAGCCCTAACGTCCGAAAGAACGGTACGAACCTGCTTCTACGAACTGGCATCCTAACAACCTCCTTCATCCTGAACAGCTTCAACCTTAGAAAAGCCATATCCAGCTTTTTTACAAATTTTTGCTGCTGTGATCTCTATTTTTCATTATACAGGCAGACCCTTGATAAATGACATGGAACAAAACTGCTCAGTCCGAGCTTTTTCAAACGCTCCGCGTCGCTACCTGAGACAGATTCGCTTCCCCTTTGGCGAGGACAGCCGGTATTAATTGCCGGGTTTGTGGTTGAACTTGAGCCAGACGCTCGTATCCTTGGCTCGCGGTAACATCCCATGCGCAAGTGTGGGCTAGGGTCTTTTTTAGCAGCTGTAAAGTTAATATGGTATGAAAATGTGGGGTATAGGCAGGCGGGGTGCATAAAAAAGTGGGCTCGCACCGGAGCCCACTGAGGATTTTTTAGTAGAAGTTACTGACCTCGGAAGACGTGAGGGACGTTTGGGGTTTCCCTCGCTTCGACCGATGCTCTGAACGAGGACTCTGATGCAGGCTCCAGACGTCGCTGATTGCTACGGGAGCTTCGGAGACTCCTGTCATTAAACTTTCTAGCGCCGAAGAGCGAGCTGAGCGCTTCGTGTCGTCGCTATAGAGGTTTTCCTCTTCCGCATCGATGAAGCGACGCGCGTTGCGCCGTCTCAGCAAGACGAGGCTGATACCCGCTATCAAACTGAGAGCCAGGCCGACTCCGATCGGAATCAGGTTTTCATAGCGCCGCGGCGCTTTGCCAGCCAGATTGATCGAGAGCATAGCATTCCAGGCTTGAGCCATGGCTGCTTCGTCTTTTTGAAAGGCTTCGGTGAGATCGGTGTAAGTGAGGAGGGCATTGTTCTTATCCCCCGACACCAGGATGTGCATCTGGCTCATAGGAAAATTATTGTATTCAAAAGCTGTGTACACCAGAATCGCGTCGGCTTTTTCACGATAGTCGATCAGTCGATGTTCGACGATCTGAAAGTTGCGAACTCCAGGGGCCGAACCAAAGTCTTTCTCGAGTTTGACGATCAAGGCTTTCGCTTCCAGTTCATCGATCGGCCGCGGCTCATAGGCGACAGCGACGGTCACATTCCTCGCATAGATTGGCTTGCTATAGTCTTTGATCGGTTCTTTTGAAGCCGGAACCTGCATGATCAAAGCTTTGCCGCGGCTTTTGAGCAAGATTTCCCAGCCGACAGGCGGAGTGATCGTCATCTGAGCTTCGTCGATCGTAATGGGGCGTCCATCACTGAGGGGCGCTTGTCCTTCTTCCCCCCAGGCGGGTGGCGCACCGCTCATAGAAGAGATGAACAAGGCAAGGGCGAGAGAGGAAACTGACTTAAACATGAGCTGCATCAACATGCCTCCACAGCAAATTCCGGCGCTCAGGCGGAGCGCTAATGAGTGGCAAATTGACACACCAATGCACACATGTCAAGAAATCATGTTTCAAAGAAGGCGAAAAAGTTCAATCTTGTCTAGGGTTTCGCAAGACTGGCCAAGCCAAAGAGGGCTTTAAGGTCCTGATCGTTGAAGCTGAGGCCAGCCCCGACGAAGTAGTTAATTTTATCAACTTCTTTGGTCCCGGTCTTATACCGGGTCGGATCGTCTATCCCTACCATCGTCGCCAGGTGATCGAAGAAGAGGACGCTCGCATAGGCCTTCAAGTGAGCGGCACGTCTGGTTTCGTCGTTTTTGTTGGCGAAGTCAAAAGCCTCGATGGAAATCCGCAGACGATCTCGCCAGAAGTAAACATCAGCCGCGGCGCCACCTGTCGATTCAAAGAGACCCATGCGAGCCCCTATCCATTTCCAGCGTTTGGCAAACTGCAGATTGAAAAGCAGCGGTCCTTTGTCGTCACGCGCTTCGGAACTTGTGACTTTATTGCCATCGACCGTTTCGGTTTTGGTCGAATCGATGGTGCGATCCCCTTTGTTGGTGAAGCCCAGTACATAGTAGGTGTCGGGCCGGGTGATCAGCCGCAGGTTAAAACTGGTTTGACTTGCACTGTCGCTGCGCAATTCAGCATGAGTATTGACGGCAACCTGCAAATTAGACACGGGAGCCAAGACTTGACGGATTTCTTTAACAGCTGCCTGGATTTCGACCAGCGCTTCGTCGTTGTTGATCAGTTTACCGATGGTTCCTTGACCTTGCTCGATGCGCTCGGAAATCAAGCGAACGTTCTCCGAAGCTCCCTTGACCTCTGTCATCGAATCGTCGAACTTGGCGAGGATGCGATCGATCTTCTGCCGATTTTCAAGGTCGACCACCTGCTTCAGAGCAGCTGATACTTCGCGGAAGTTGGCGACAACCTCCCTGACATCGTCGCGATTATCCGTCAGAATCTTCTTCGCGTTTTCGGTGAAAGCCTGGATATTATCGACGATATCGCTGAGCTTTTGTTCGCCCTTCTTATCGCCAAGCACGGCGGCTAGGTTTTCCGTCACCTTCTTGATGTCAGCCGCAATCGATCCCACCT
>CANJJY010000209.1 GCA_947474445.1 Oligoflexaceae bacterium | reverse complement strand
GAACTCATTTTCGGCGGCGGCCTCAGCTTCGGCAGTCCCTGCTTTTAATTCCCCCTGATTCATGACCGGAGCATTCTTGGGCTTTTCTTCGCTGCAGGCTATACTCAAGCTCATGATCAAAGCGCATGTCATCCATTTCATTCAGGCGGCCCCTCTTCCAGTTCAATTCTTACCCGCTTCGTCTTCGAAGCAAGCTTTGCAATTGAGGGGCCACTTTTATAGCACTGAATGTATTGGGGAAAATAGCTAGGGCTGAGGCGCTGCCTGAATCTTTATGCTCGGAGGTAAGAAAGGCTTGTAAGGATTATCCCTTGAATTCTTACCGCCTAGCATAAATGTGTGCGGAACTTGGATAGTGTCACCTCTTTTGGCAAAAAGAATCGACCCAGCCCTCGGGCAGGACTATTTCACGAAGATCACCGTATGCTTCAGCCGCGCGCGCACGGGGATGCGATTAGTCTTGCTATCGGTAGCCCCTTCTTTCTGCCGTTCTGTTCCCAGGTTGATCCAGCCCAAAGATTGTTCGCCTTCTTTGAGTTCGAGCAGTTGGCGCAAGGCGCTGCCCGGCGGGTAGGCAAAGCTCTTCCACACCGCGGCCGAGCCCAGGGCATTGGCGGCGAGAATCATCGCATAGCCTGTGCACGCGGCAGCGGCCATTTGTTCGGTAAAAGGCACCTTGGTCCCAGGGACTGGGCTATAGATGATGAGAATCTGCAGCGGCGCAGCAAAGGCTTTAGCTTTAATCTTTGGGCGTACCGCTTCTTCGAGGGTCGTGCCTTTGGCTTCTTCCGCGGCATTCACCAGAGCCTCGCCGAATCTGTCGCGCCCCTCGCCTTCGATGACGACAAACCGAAAAGGCTGTAGTCCGCCGTGATCGGGTACAGTTCCGGCCGCGGTCAGAATTTTTTCGACGATGGCAGGACTCGGTGCCGGATCGACAAGGAAAACAGCGCTTCGGCGGGCCAAGAGAAATTGATAGAAATCTGCTGGTTCAATCGTCGCCATGGATGATGCCTTTAAAGAGGTCAAAGAGTGGCCTATTTCTTTACACAATTCGGCTGCACGAAGGTATATTTCTGCTTCAAAGTTACCTGAAATCCACCATCTTTGAGCCCGAGAGCTGATTCAAGCAATTTTTTCTGCTCGGGAGAGACCTTGCCGAGATCGATTTTTGGCAGGTTGACGCCCGTCCCCGTCGCTACTTGATCCATGGTGTATTCCACCTCGCTGACGCGTGCCAGCGTCAGACGTCCGTCGAGGACTGTATCCGGAGGAATCATCGATTTTTTGGTTTGACCCTCGACCGGTGGCGCAGCTTTGCAGTGGATATCGTAGGCGAGCAGCGAGGGTTCCTGCTGCATCTGTTTGAGCTGACAGTCTAGTCCCGCCTTGACCATCTCTTCTTTCGCACGCTGTTCCCAACTCGGCTCGTCGAGGTTTTTTTCGAGACAAAAAGGTCGAGGTTTAATCGCTTGCGCGAGAGGGCCGATCGAAGAGGCAAGCGTTTCCGTTTTCCATTCGCCGGCTTTCATCATCTGAAAGGCCGTGCTCGGGGTTTTCCCTTTTGCCATGATGACGGTCGTGAGAGGCAGTGTGGCAAGGAGATAGCGGAGTTTGAGCGTCGGCATTGGGGGGCTCCTCAGGGTTAGCCCGGTCAGGCTATAGTGTGGATAGAGTAACAAAACAGGCGGGAAAAGTAAATAAAAGCAGGTGTTCAGACAGAGGCGCGAGGGGCGCCGGTCCCCTCTCCCTTCAAGGCGAGAGGCTCTGGGCCTTCGCCCCTTCGTAAAATTACCGCAGCCGCTGCGCAGGCTCTTGGGGAATCCCGATGCTTGCCCCTATAATAAAGAGCGCAAAGAAGACATGATTTCCAAAGGAGATGCAGCCGATGGCCGAGCTGCTGAGCGATCTGCGTTACGCTTCCCCTCAGTCCGTTCAAGACTTTTCAGGTTTAAATCCCTACTTCGCCAGTCGCGCGGATCCGTGGATAGCCCGCATCGAGGGTCTTTACACCTACTGCTATGCCGATGGCAAAGCTTCAATCTACATCGCTCAAGCCGAGCGGCTCGATGAATTTCCAGACGCGAAGCCCTTGCGCGTATGGAAAGCTCCTGCAGGGAGCGCCTATGCCGCAGAAACCTGGGCTCCCGAAGTTCATCAACTTGATGGACGCTGCTATATCTACTTCGCGGCTTCCAATGGCCGCAACGCAAATCACCGCATGTACGTCCTCGAAAGCGCTGGACCCGATGCGCGGGGTCCCTACCAGCTGCGAGGAGCGATCAAGAGCGCAAGCGATCGTTGGGCCATCGATGGGACGGTGCTCGACATCAGTCCAGACGAGCGCTATTTTCTCTGGTCGGGATGGGCCGGCCAGCGCAACGTTCAACAAAATATCTATATCGCGCGCATGGACTCCCCCTGGTCGCTCGCTCCCGAGCCGAAGGGCAAGGATCGGGTGCTTTTGTCAGCACCGACCGAGCCCTGGGAAAGACACGGGGGACCTCCTTATGTGAATGAAGCCCCTCAGATTCTGCGGCACGGGCCGCATCTTCACCTCATCTATTCGGCCAGCGGCAGCTGGACCGATCACTACTGTCTCGGGCAATTGACTTATCGCGGCGGCGCCATCCTCGATCCTGTCTCGTGGAGCAAAACCGGGCCCGTGTTCGCATCGCACGAGGGGATTTACGCGCCCGGTCATGCCTGCTTTGTGCGCGAGGAAGAAACCGGTCTCGATTGGATGATCTACCACGTGGCGAAGCATCGCGGGGCGGGTTGGAAGCGCAATGTCCATCGCCAGGTTTTTACCTGGAATGCCCATGGACAAGCTGTTTTTGGAAAGCCGCTGCCTCTCCAGTCGTCGATGACGCGATGGTCGGATATAGGATGATAGAAAGTATGAAAGGAAACCTCATGAAACCTTCTCTGATAGCCTCGGCCCTCGCATCGGTCTGCTTACTCGGGGCCTGTCAGCATCAAAAATCAGGACCGCCTGTGCCCGGACCCGACCCTCTCACGAAACCGTCGCCACCCAACACCAGTCCGCAGGATCCAAGCGGACAGGAAACCCCTCCGGCGCAAGGTGGGGGAAACCTCCCGGCCGGCGAGACTTTTGAAGGTCACGCCACCTATTTTGATGGCTTCGGCTTTCCGAGCGGTGGCTGTGGCGTGCCGCAGGCACGACTTGAATCGCCGTTTTTCGTCGCCTTGAACGTCCAGCACAGCCCTAACGAATACGGCATTTTCCTCACGCGTCCCATCGCCGAGGCCTCTCAAAAAGGAGCTTGGGACAACGGACGCAACTGCGGCCGTTGGGTGCAGGTGACGCTCGGTAAAACCTGCGTCGGCGGAGTCAATTCAGGGGAACCGAGCACCGACTTCTGCGAGGGCGGGACCTATGCTGACGATGATGCGAGCGGCGCGACGCTGAATATGATCGTGGGGGACAGCTGTCAAGACGGCAATAAATGGTGCCGCGACGATCGCTATCATCTCGATCTCGCGACGGCTTCACTGACTCATTTTCAGAAGAGCGGCGTCGCCACACGCAATCTGCAAATCGGCTGGAAAAATCCGCTGATCGCCTGGAAATTTATCGATGCTCCCGCCTATAGCGGCGACATCAAAATCGGTTTTGTTCAAAACGCCAAGCTCATCTGGCCCACGATCGTCGTCACGCATCTACCCCGCGGCATTCACAAGCTCGAATATGCTTTGGCGACGGGCTGGAAGGCGGCGCGCATGAATGGAGATCAGGGGCAGGCTTTCGTGCTGGAAGAAGCGAAGCCCCCTTACAGAATTCGCGTTTACGATGCTGATGATCAGCTCTTGGCTGGTGGCCGCATCTACCAGTTTGATTTTCCCTGCTCGGGGTCGTGCCCCGATGATTATACGCCTGTTTCTTATACGACCCTATCGCCCTAGAGACTCTCATACAAGGTAGACACCGATGCGCTTTTTCATCCCTCTTACTCTCTCGCTTCTTGGCCTTTTGACCCTGAGCTCACCCGCGGCGAGGGCTGCCGTTTCTCTCGAAATTCCCCCTGAAAACAAGGAGCCCGGTACCATCGCGGCCATTCAATCTTTCGATGCTAAAGCCCAGCGTCTGGTCGACCTTCTCAATCAGGGGCAGTTTGATGCCGCCGTGGATCTTTTCTTTCCTCTTGAACCTTTTAAAGTGCTCAAGGGCATCGCCAAACCTGAGGTCTATCATCAGCAGCTGCTGCAGTGGTATCGCAGCGATCTCGAAGACGAGCACATGAAAATAGGGAAATCGTGGACCTACGTCGGCTTCAAGCTCGGCTCATGCAAATGGAAGGCAAAAGGCACGGAAGCCAATGCGCTGCCCTACTGGTCCTGTTTCAATAGCAAGATCATGGTTAAAAATGCGGATACAGCCGGGGTGATCCCGGTACGGACTCTGATCAATTGGGGGCGAGAATGGTACGTCACCCATCTGCATCCGCTGCCAGCTACGCCAAACAAGAAGTGAAAGTCGCACCTCGGAGAACTGGCCTCAACTTATGTTTGATTTCTCTCCCTCAGGTAGTTAAATGCTTGCAGTTGAGCAAGTTTTGATTCGGGTCAACACTCGGTCTGGCGGCATCGGCCGCGGGACCTGTGTCTGGACTCACCTGACAAGGGATGAAAGCATGTCACGTCTGAATTTTACCCTAGCCGCTACAGGCATGGCTTACAGCCTCCTCCATCTGAGCCCGGCTCGGGCTCAAGGTAGCGAGGCCCCTGCGGCCGGCAGTGCGCCGGCAAAGAAAACCGAACGCATCGAGGTCACCGGCTCACGGATCAAGCGCATCGAAGCCGAAGGCAACTCGCCGGTCAATGTGATTGATCGAGAGCAAATCGAAAAATCCGGACAGACGTCCGTCCGCGATCTCTTATCCAGCTATGCAGGAACTTCGACGGCCTTTTCAGGGGGCGGCTCATCGGTCGCCGGTGGCGTCAGCACTGTAAGTCTAAAAGGGCTGGGTTCCAACCGAACCTTAGTTCTGGTCGATGGCGTGCGCTTGCCCAAGCATCCCGAGCTCGGTGCGGTTGACCTCAATTCGATTCCTATGGCCGCCGTCGAAAGAATCGACGTTCTGAACCAATCGGCAGCCGCCATCTATGGCTCCGAAGCGATCGGTGGTGTCATCAACATCATCACGCGGAAAAGCTATGAAGGCTCTCAGGTTCAAGTCCAGATGAGTCAAGGATCCAAAAAAGGTGGCGAGACCCGGTCTGTGGCAGGTGTCGTCGGCATCAATGCAGGGGCTTTCAATTCGACCCTCGTCGTGTCGCTCGAGCAAAAAGACATTTTGTACACGCGCCAACGCGATTTTTCGCGCGATCGCGTCAGCAGTATCGGCTCGCCTGGCACTTACGCGGCCACGTTCCAAGAGAACGGCGAGCCCGTGACGAAGTTCTTCCCCGTCGAAGGGTGCTCGACCTATGCCCTCGGCGCCGATGGATCACCGCTCGAGGACGATCGCTGTCCTTACAACTACAACGACCTCAACACACTTCTTCCGGAAACCAAGAAAGTTTCGGGGCTCTATAACTTCAGCTACGAGCTCAATTCATCCCTGGAGCTGACCGGGAAGTTGATCGCCACGCAGCAAAAATCTAGGTCTCGGGCACGTCCCGAGAATAATCAAGGCGAAGCAGACACGATCGACCAATCTGTGATCGATGCGATGCCTCAAAACCGTTTTGATACGCTTTTTCCCGGCTTTAAAGGCGTCAAGCCCACCGAAGGCGGCGTCGGGCTCAGCCTGAGGCTCACCGACTTCGGCACCTCGATCACCAAGAAGCAAGCCGACCTGATCGGTGGCAATATCGGTTTGAAAGGGAGTTTTGCCGGCGAGTGGGAGTGGAAAGCCAACCTCAGCAGCGGCTTATCGCGGACCAAATCGGAGTCGAGCAATAAATTTCGCAGTGCGGTTTTCAAGGACTTGATCACGACAGGGACCTATATCCCCTGGGACGTGAATCGCGATCTCGAAACGATTCGTTCTCAGGTGCTCACAAGTTCACGCTACACGGAAGACACGGGTTCGAGCGGATTGGAAGCCGTGGTGTCAGGCCAGGTCGGCGAGCTCGCTGGTGGATCGATCGGATTGGCGATCAGTTCCGGCGTGCTGGGTGAAACCTATAAGGTGTCCTTTGACGAGGAATCGGCGAATCTAGCCTTGGCCAATGTCGCTGGATCGGGAGGCAAAGGCGATCGCAGTATCACCTATGCAGCCGTGGAGTCGGTGTTGCCTTTCTCGAAAGGCTTCGAACTGGATCTGTCGGCCCGCGTAGACAACTACTCCGATTTTGGCTCGGCTTTCAACCCTCAGATGGCTTTTGCCGCAACACCGGTCGATGGTCTGAAGTTCAGGGGATCGATCGGCACGGCGTTCAAAGCTCCGACCTTGGATGAGGTCAACGGCGCGACCGGCGTATCCTACAATGAAGTCGTGGACTATCAGTACTGCGAAGAAAAAGGAATTTCGCGCAGCGACTGCGAAGCGGACATCACGAAGTCTGCGCGTCAGGTCAAGAACTTGAGGCGTGGCAACAAAGACCTCACGCCTGAAAAATCAGTAGTCTTAGGCGCAGGCGTCATCATCCAACCGATCGACGCAGCCTCGCTGTCTCTCGACTACTGGAAAATCAAATCGAAGGATCTCATCAGCCGCCGCGAATTGCAGGAACTCGTCGACGAGAACGATCCCTTGGTGCAGCGCGATCCGGCCACTGGTTTGATCACGGAAATCGATTATCCCTTGCTCAACCTCAGCAAGACCCAACGGTCAGGCATCGACACGAACCTCACGCTCAGAGAAAACCTGGCAGGGGTCACCACCAGCTATAAGGCCATCGGAACCTGGTATCTCGAAGACAAGATCGAGCCCAAGAATAAGCCGATGGAAGACAAGCTGGGAGAGAACGGCAGCTACAAATGGAAACTTGGGCACGAGCTGGATTTCGATTGGCAAGGAGCCTATGGCATCACGTTCAACGCTTCGACGATCGGTACCCATCAAAAGTCCTCGAACAAAGGCGAGCGTCTGCCCCAGTACACCCGTTACGATGCCCAGGCTCGGTACATGACTCCATGGCGAGGCGATATCGCCCTCGGCGTGAACAATATTTTGAATAAGCAGGGTGGAATCGATTCGACCTCGCAGGGCGACGTCGATGCGGACATCTACGATATCAAAGGTCGCGAATACTACCTGCGGGTCACGCAAAACTTCTGATTTTTCGGCCTTGCCTTTGGCGTCGGCCATCAGTCAGTAGACCGTAGCCTTTGCCATAGACCTTGCCTTAGACATTGTGCGTGATCGTGATCATGTGCAAAAGACTTTTCCATCTTCGTCTTACGAAGACCACGAGAAGGCTTTAAGGCAAGGCGGGTAGGCTAGGATCAGGATCACGCACAATGGCTATGTCTATGGCTACGGTCACGTCAAAGTACAAGTCTGTGGCCGAGGTCTTAGGCAAGGCCTCAGTTTCCTCGCTCTTTAGCAACTAAAGAGTGCACACCGTTTTCACGACAGTACCTTTATTCGCTTCTTTTTCGATATCATCCCATTTCAAAGAGATCTTATTGAGGACAGGGACGTCCAAGATATTGTAGCTCTCAGGCGTCAGTTCGATGCGTTTCACCGGAAACGAACCAAAAGATTTGTTCGAGGAGGCTTTGACGCCAAAGAACTCAAAGCCGATGCCGCCTTTTTCCGCCTGGTAGAAGCGCTTGATGCCAAAGGAGCGATCAAAGGCCAGGACGAGCTCGCCTTTGTTCGCGTCACAGCGCAGATTGCTGCCTGTCACCTGCGTGAGCGCTACCCCGTTTTTGCTGCTTTGTTGGTTGGTCTGAAGACTGTCGAGACTTCTGAGGATAG
>CANJJY010000208.1 GCA_947474445.1 Oligoflexaceae bacterium | reverse complement strand
TCGATGGCTCCTGCCGCACAGGTCCAGGCGTAGACTCCAAAAATCCCGAGATTTTCTTGGCTTTCTTTAAAGTGAGGCTCTGTGATGATCTGGCGACCCGAACCGCCGAAAGAGGCACCGATTTCCCATCCCGAAAAAGCATCGTAACCCAGAAGGACTGGGGCATAGGCTCCGCTGGGAAAAACGTGGAGATGCCAGCCCGAGCGGCTGATGATTACCTCACCTGATACGGGAGAAGTGGCCCATTGGGTTTCGCGACTATCACCATTTTGCGAGACGTAGGAGAATAGCGTTTGGTTGTACTGAAGGTTCAGTGGCTCAGCTCGAAGCGAGGCGAAAGGACCGGTCAATGGAATAGCAAGGACGAGTCTCTTCTTCACCTTGGACAGGAGCGGTAGCATGTATCCCTTTCCAACTTCCGCGTAGGGGCTGCACGCGGAGGAAGCCCCCTGGGTAGTTAACTTCCACTACCGTCGGAGGAAAGGGAAAAGGACTTTAGCTGGAGCGCTCCAGAGGCTTACTTCTTTTATCAAGACCGGCATAAACACATGATTTGACTAGAGAAGCCAGACTCTCAGCCGCCATTTTCTCCATCACCCGTGCACGATGGATCTCGACCGTGTTGGAGCTGATACCCAAAATTTGAGCAATTGCCTTATTGGTTTTACCATCGAGCATGTTGAAGAGGACTTCCCGCTCACGTGGCGAAAGGGATTCAAAGCGCAGCAGGGTTTCATCATATTCTGATTCGGCGCTCCTACGATCGACGTCTTCCTGCACAGCTTTTTGAATCGACTCGAGCAGGATGTGCATCGAACCGCCTTTTTCGAACACTTCCCGCGCCCCTGCCTTCATCGCCCGGACCGCCGTCGCGACGTCAGCGCAGCCTGAAATGATGATGACGGGAAGCCGATCGCCTTTGGCCTCGAGATACTCTTGAAGTTCGGGCCCGCTCATGCCCGGCATGCGAATATCCGTCACCAAACAACCGGGACGTCCTGGCCGATAAACCTGCAGAAAATCAGTCGCCGACGGGTAAGTGATCGCCTCGAGTTTGACAAGGCGGACAACCTGGGCAATCGATGCTGCTAGTTCAGTGTCATCGTCCACGATATGCACGACGGGACTCTCGACCATAATCTTGACCTCCTCAATATCACTTTCTCTCGTCCTATTGAATCACAAGAGCAAAGCTTGAATAATCATTATATCCACGAATTGAAGCTAGTTGTATGCCTTCAATAAGGGTAATCTCCTGACTTCAGTTAATTTTCCTTGGTTGAGCGCATGAAGCAATTAATAAGCACGGTGGATTTAGTTCGTGATAATCGCAAGTTTATCCCTTTGAGAAACTTTGCGCTCGTGATTCTGTCAGCTTTTATTTATGGATTTTTGGCGGTGATAGACGTCCGATTAGGCAGGGCTAATGGGCTCGCTTCTCCGCATTGGCTCGCCAGTGGCTGGGCTCTTGCGACCCTTGCTTTTTTTTCGTACAGAGGGGCCCTGGGCATTTTGATTGCTTCGTGCCTGAGCATCTATATCCGCGGTTTTGCCTTTGCATCAGCTTTTCCTCTTGCCCTGATGCCGCTCATTGAAGCCAGCTTGGGCCTCAGGATTTATCAGTTCATCATCGCCCGCTATCCGCGGGTTGAAAACCAGGGCCATACCTTCGCCATATCGATGGCGGCCTTTATTCCGACCTTACTATCGGCCACGATCGGCGTCTTTTGTCTTTTGAAGGTAAAGGAGGTCGCCGCCGATGATGGACTCCGAACCTGGTTTTGGTGGTGGCTTGGGTCTTCACTGGGCATCCTCCTCATATTCCCATTTGTACAGTACACTCTCGCGCCTCTCACCACCCGTCCGTGGAAGCAGACTCTAGAGCGCTGGCGTCGAGGTTGGTGGCGCACGGTGATCGGCGTCACCGGCACGGTTTTGCTGCTCGGCTCCGCCCTCTTTGTCTTGGATGGTTCGTTTGCCTTCCTCTTGTTTGTACCTTTGCTCCTGAGCGCGCGTTACTGCTCGAGTGCTTTCCTCTACTTTTCGAGTCTTTCCATCGCGATGGTCACCGCGATCGCCGCTTCCTATGGACGAGGCCCTTTCAGTCAGCTGTCTCTGCATGATAATCTCGTGGATCTTCAACTGATCCTCTGCTCGCTCGCGTTCAGCACCCTCATGCTGCATGGACTGAGGCGCCGTGGCTTAAGTTCAGAAATCAGTCTTTTAATCCTGGTGGGCTGGCTTTTTTCGGGAACTCTATTTTTCGCCTTCCATCAGAAATCACCGATACAGGCGCAGAGTCCAACCCTGGGGTCAAATATCGAAGAATCTTTTGGTCGCAGCGAGAACTTCAGCCTCGCGTGGGTCGCCACTCTCGGCGCCTTGCTCACCATGTCTGTCGCGCAGCAGCTGACTGCGGCGCGAGACGCTCGGGTGATAGCCGAAGAAGTTGTGGCTCAGAGAACTCAGGAGCTCGAGAAGCGCGAACGCATCTGGACGACTCTGATGGAGTGTGCGCCAGTCGGCATATTTCATTCCAATGAAGCGGGCGAACTCATCTATTCCAATCCCAAATGGAAGGAAATCACCGGCATGGCCCCGGAGCTCGCGCCGCGGGAGCAAAGATTGGCTGTCATTCATCCAGACGACCGAGAATGGGTGATGAGTGCTTGGGCTCAATCGATAGGCAAAGGTCTCAGCTTCGAGGGCGTATATCGCATGGTGAGACTAGACGGCAGCACTGTGTGGGTGCAAACCTATGCGTCGCATATCATGGACGATCAAGCCAAAAGTCAGGGATACGTCGGCGTCGCCCTCGATATTACGAGTAAGAAGGCGCAAGAAGCCGAACTCGAAGCAGAACGCTTGCGCAGTATCCACGCAGCGCGGATGGCGAGTCTCGGTGAAATGGCTGCCGGTATCGCTCACGAAATCAATAATCCCCTGGCGATTATCAATGCGATCACCTGCGAGATCACCCTGCTCGATTCCTCTCTGAAACCGGAAACGCGGCGGAGTCTCGAACGCATCGAAGCGACCTCGCTTAGGATCGCCAAGATCATTCGCGGACTGCGCTCTTTCTCCCGCGATTCCGAGAATGATCCCTTCGATAACGTCCCGATCCGTACTCTTCTGGGCGAAGTGGTCGAACTCTGTCGTCAAAGATTTCGCCATCACAATATTGAGCTCGATATTCAAGAATTACCCCACCTTCTAGTCAAAAGCCGCGGCGTGCAGCTCTCGCAGGTGTTCCTCAATCTCCTGTCGAATGCCTTTGATGCTGTACAGGGACAGAAAGATGCTTGGGCGCGGGTCGAAGGCAGTGTGGTCGGCCAGCGTCTCGTGATCAGCATTACCGATTCGGGATTGGGTATCCCGGGGGCGATTGCTCACCGCATCATGGAGCCTTTTTTTACGACTAAGGAAATTGGCAAGGGCACGGGACTGGGGCTCAGTATTGCGCGCGGCATCACAGAGGATCATGGAGGTCGCTTGACCTTGGACGTGAATTATCCGCACACGCGCTTTCTGATCGATCTGCCTTACGTTTCAGATCATGGGTCAGCGCCTGCTTAAATAGCCGTCAAACCATGGCCAGGGCCTTCTGGCAGTCGCAGGCGCGCGCTCGTTTGATGCCAAGGGCTTGCCGTCGTGACCCTTTGTTTAAAAAAGAAAGGCGTATCGAGGTCGATATGCTGGATGGCACCGGTGCTGCAGGCGATCTGCAGCGACAGACCCATCGCAACTTCACTTTCGAGCATACCGCCTATCATCAAAGGTAGCTTGGCCCGGCTGGCTAGATCGATGATGGCGAGAGATTCTTCGATACCCGATTTCATGATCTTGATGTTGATCATGCCCGCCATCTTCTGATCGATCACGCGCTGCGCATCTTCCTTCGTCTTGACCGTTTCGTCCGCGCAGAGGGGAATCGGCGATTGCGCCTGCAATCTGATTTGTCCGAGGGTATCGTCAGCTGGCAGAGGTTGCTCGAAAAACAGCGGCTGGCAGCCAGACGCCGCGAGCCGACCGACGAGCTTCAGCGCTTGGTCGACGGTGAAACCTTGGTTGCCATCGAGACTGAGACGCACGCGGTCGGGAATAAGATCCCGCAGGGCGTGGATCAGAGCTAGATCGTCATCGACGCGCCCTGATACCTTGACCTTGATGATGGGAAAAGCATGAGGGCCGTAGAGATCCCAAAATCCTGCGACATCAGTGGGCTTCATGAGGGGTAGAGTGATATCAGTGTCGAGATACTCCCGATCCGCGCGGCCCCAGAGTTGTGCGAGAGACACTCCTTGCTGCCGCGCATAGAGATCCCAGAGAGCACCTTCGAGCCCCACGTAAGCGGTGATAGATTGCTTTGTGACTTCGGCTTTCATCGCGCGCAGTCTTTGCATCGCCTGGACCACCGTCAATCCCCGAATCTCTTCGACCAATTGCAGAGCCATCGACGCTGCCACGGCCTTGGTATCGCCAGTCAGCGAAGGAAAAGGCGCGCACTCACCGAGGCCTTTGAGACCGTGGGCATCGCGGAGTTCGATGAGGACGATCTGCGCATCGTGCAAGGTCTCGCGAGAAATCGCAAAAGGAACGTGGATGGGAATCTGCAAGCAGCGCACGCTTCCGGCAACGAGAGAACAGGGACGCGGTTGGGTGAGTAGCATAAAGCTCCCTTCACTGTTCAAGGCTCTCACAATCATAGCGAAGGTCGATATTTTTTTCAGTCGCTTTTGCAGGAGAAGAGTTTGACCACAATCTTAACATAAGATTCACGGTCAATTCATTTGAAGGCTGGGGAGGGCGGCTCTATAACTGGGGGCATTGGCTATCAAGCTCTCCGTGCGTTCAGGAGGAATCATGTCTGGCGTTCTCTGGTCCCGTTCTCTCAGCTTGGCTTGCTTGGCCACTATCGCCGTATTTTCGCCCGCTTGCCTCCGTTCCAACAAAAAGGAAGGTCAAGCGCCGCCGCAGTTGGCTCTCAATCAAGATGCTGTCCCGCCGCCTACAGCTGAGAGTGAAGGCGACACCCCAACAGACGCCAAACCCCGCTGCAGTGCCCCGCGCACCGCCCAGAGCTTTCGGCTCTCGCCGCCCAGCGGTCAGGTGGCTGGTCCCGACTTCAAAGAACTGCAGAGCTCGATCGATGCCGCCTGCCAGTCATGCCATAAGGCGCCAGGAACCCGCGTTGGCGGTTTTAGTTATGCATCCTCCTATGGCGATCAACAGCTCGTCGTCGACGGCACGCCGCAACTCGTGTCTGGCATCGCCGCCAATGCCGAAAAAATTCGTGATGCGCTCCTCTCTCAAGCGATGCCACCCGCGAATATTCGCGATAAAAATCCGGACGCTTATCGCGCCCTCGGTCAAAGACTGGACGATTGGATCAAGGCCGGCAAGCCGGAAGCTGCCGCGCGCGGCCCAGAAGGCGAAGACTATCCTCCTCGCTGGGGCGATCTCGCCGATCAAACCATCACCGATCTCGGAACCTGCCTCCCCGATGCTGGGGCAGTCGGCACCGATCCTGAAACAGATTATTTCTTCGATCAGAGCCAAAAGCTTCCCGAGCTTCTGAGTCAGACCGATCTCGATACGATGGACAGTATTCAACTCGCTGGGAAAGGCACTCTTTCCTACAATATCGAATATCCGCTGTGGAACGATCACGCGCGCAAGATGCGGCATATCCACTTGCCGGCGACCATCAAAGACGGTCGTAGCTTCAAACCTAAACCCCTGGAAGTCGTGCAGGCCGATCGGAACGAAGAGGCGACCTTCAACATTCCTGAAAACACCCGCTTCTATAAAACCTTCTTTCGCGGCGTTAAGGAAAAGGACGGTTCGATTCGCTACATTCCCGTGGAAACCCGTTTGATCGTCGTGCGCCTGGCCCCTCGCAAATCACTCTACGGAACATACGTCTGGAGTGCTGACGGCAGCGATGCGCGACTCTTGACGGCACCCTACCGCGATGGAACTCCTTGGAAGGACTTGACGCTAGCGATCGATTTTAACCGTGAAACGGGCAGCAAAAGAAACTACTTGGTTCCCGCCCGCCACCGCTGCGAGCAATGTCACCAGGGAAGCCCGGGGGAAAACTTCGTGCTCGGCTTTACACCTCTGCAGGTCAATCGCCGAGCCTTTGGCGAAGCCGGTCGCGATCAGCCCGCCCTCGCTGATGAACTCAGCCAAGTTTCGCGGCTGGTTTCCTACGGAGTGTTATCCCCCCAACACGCCGCCGCCTTACCTAAGCTCGAATATTTTCCTTCGACGCGCCTGCTCGACGACCATACCCTGAGGGCCCAGGGCTATATGCTCGGCAATTGCCAGTCCTGCCACAACCCGCGGGGCTTTGCCAAGACCGAAGCGAATATCCCGATGAATTTCAGCGCTGGGCGCCTGTTTTCCTTCGACACCAATCTCACTTCGACCTTCTTTCAAAACCGCAAAATCGTGCACCACGAAGGCAGGCTCGATCAGAGTTATCTCTTTCACCGCGTAGCCGGGACAGATCAGGAGCTCAAACTCGAATCAAGGATGCCGCTGCACAGCGCGGGTGCTCCTGACTGCCGAGCTGTCAAGGTCATGGCTCGTTGGATCAAGACCTACGATCCGACTCTCGGGCTCTACGACATCGACCACTACGAGCCCAAGGAAGCCTGCACCGCCGACGATGATTACTCCTTACCGGATTTCGGCATTCTCGAGCAGGACCCTACCGAAACCGGCGGTCCCTATAAGCCGCGGCGCGAAGATTGGAACGATCCCGTCAACGGCATGCCGCTCTCTTTCTACGATCTGAAGTTTACCGGTGCCTTGAGCCGCATCTCCAAGTTGAGCTATGCCGTCGATTTTTGGCAGGAAAAGCCCGAATGCAAATTCCCCAGCGTGACTCTAAAGCCTGCAGAAATCAAAGCTTGGATGAAGAAACCTGATGGAACACCGACCAAGCCTTACGGCCAGCTCTATTGGACAACGCCGGGTGCTTACTTCTACAACATGACCTGTGTGAAGTGTCACGGTCGAGTCGGAGAAGCGGATGGTCCCCTTGCATCGAATCTCGACAAGTGGTCGGGAGGCAGCATCCGAGTCGCTAATTTCCGACGCGGCTTGTTCGGTGAAAAGGGCGTGAACCTCGAGCAGTTCCTCAAGGCCGACGCGAGCGGCGAGAAGATCGATTACAGCGGCAATTACTTCATCTGGATGGCCATTGAGGGTACTAAGATGAATCCACCGCCGCAGGTTGCTGACCTCTTAGGATCTAACAAGGCTCAGATGCTCAAGACCATCATGGACCGCTGCGTCAGGCAGATTCCGAGCAATCCTAAAGCAGCGAAACCCTACTTCCGCGATTACGATCTCTTCAACGAAGTGTGTACGCATGACAACCTTCCTGTGACTGATCCGAGTCTGCAGTTTGATCCCGAAACGGGCAAGCCCCTTAAACCGGAAGCGCTCGATTCTTGGAGTCGAAAAGCAGCCGCCAACGCAGGCTGGACTATTTATGATTACGTGCGCTCCTCGCTCGCCGCGGGTAAACAGCAGTTCCCGCAGACGGAGTGCGAAAGCACCTTCCCCCTCTGATTTGCCTTGCCTGTGTCGTCCTTCGTTCTCTGCGCATGCTCTGCGCAGAGAATTTTTTTTTTGTAGGAGCTTGTAGCCTATGCTTTTCGTGAAATTTACCGAAAATTTTTTTGTATTCAAACAGCTCGCAGCGTATACCCGAGACGTCAGAGTCAACATTTCAATTCGGAGATCACCTATGATCCGTACTCTCATCGTTAGCACTATGGTATGGGGCGCCCCTTTGCTGGCTCAAACCAGTTCTCTCCAAGGTTCTGATACACTGGCCGGCTTCATGAGCGATGTAATCATCGCCAGCGGTCTTGAATCGCAAGTCGTCTATCAAGGCGGCGGTTCTGGCAAAGGCGAAGAAGCGATTGTCGCAGGCCTCCAGGGCATCGCGCCCATGTCGCGCCAG
>CANJJY010000207.1 GCA_947474445.1 Oligoflexaceae bacterium | reverse complement strand
GTATCGCTTGATCAGCCAGCATGACAGCTTTTAGCCCACTGCCACAGACTTTGCCGATCGTGGTAGCGCTGACTGAATGCGGCAATCCCCCATAAAGTGCAGCTTGCCGTGCGGGGGCTTGACCGATGCCGGCCGTCAAGACATTGCCCATGATCATTTCATCAACTTCGCTGCCCGATAATTTCAGGCGCTTTAAGGCATCTTGGACCAGGGCGGCTCCGAGTCGAGGAGCGGGAGTCTGTGCGAGCGCCCCGTTCATCTTTCCAATAGCGGTCCGACTTGCGTAAGCGATGTAGGTCTGTGTGTTCAAGGTCACCGTTAACTCCTCTCTGGGCTCGTTGCAAAAATCATATCGAGATGTCTGGCCATAGACGGACTAAATCATAGCCATTCCCCTCTCGATCGGCTATATTCCACCGAATTTTTTCAACCCTCTGCCGAGGTCAATGGACTTATGCGCCAGAAATGTAAGCTCGTCCTTTCGGACGGCAGCAGCTTCGAAGGCGACCTAATTGGCGCCCCCTTGCGAGCGAGTGGGGAACTCGTTTTTACTACAGGAATGGTGGGTTATAGTGAAGCGATAACGGATCCGTCCTACTTCGGGCAGATTCTTTGTTTCACCTATCCTCTCATCGGCAATTACGGAATTCCCGATTTGCCGCGCGGTTTAGAACTGCCGATTCCTCGTGGATTTGAAAGCGGGCGAGCCCATGCAGCAGCCGTCATCGTCACGATTGATAGCCCTGAAACGTTTCATTGGAACAGTTTTCAATCGCTCGACCAATGGCTGAAACAGCAGGGTGTACCAGGCATCGTCGGTCTCGATACGCGGCACCTCGTGCACTTGATCCGTTCGCATCCCAATCTTTTGGGGAGGGTTGAACCTTTGCATGCGGAAGGCTATCGAGCCATGGGGGCCCACCTGACTCCCAAAAACCCTTCGGCTTTCTTTGATCCAGGACAGAATACGATCCTCGGTGAAGTATCGACCCCCGAGCGCATACGACTCGGCAAGGGCCGGACTCGCGTTGGATTAGTCGATTGCGGCGTGAAATGGAACATCATCCGCCAATTTCTAAATTTCGGTTGCGAGGTCGAGCTCCTGCCGTGGAATACCCGCTTGGCCGATGTCGATTGTGATCTCTGGCTCCTCTCGAACGGACCAGGGGATCCGACACGGACAGGAGATCTCACGCAGCAGGTGGAATATCTTTTAAAAGGAGATCGCCCCGTGCTCGGGATCTGTTTAGGCCATCAGATCCTCTCACTGGCAGCCGGCGCTACTACGCGCCGCATGCTGTTCGGCCATCGATCGCATAATCAACCCGTCTATGAAGTCGGTACACGGCGCGGCTACATCACGAGCCAAAACCACGGCTACGTCGTCGAAGATGCATCACTTCCCGATGAATGGGAACCTTGGTTCAAAAACGTCAACGATCAAACGATCGAAGGCATCAGACATAAGACTAAGCCCTTCCGCAGTGTTCAGTTTCACCCTGAAGCTTCCGGCGGACCGCGCGACACATCATGGATCTTTGAACAGCTTCTAGCGGAGGTAAAAAAATAATATGCCGATGCTCAAGCAACTCGCCAATCTCGGACGCACTCCTAAAATTTTGCTGCTCGGTTCAGGCGGACTTTCGATCGGCCAAGCCGGCGAATTCGATTACTCCGGCACGCAGGCGATCAAAGCCCTGGTCGAGGAGCGGATGGACGTCATCGTCGTCAATCCCAACATCGCGACGGTCCAAACCAACCCAATGCCTGGTGTCAAAGTTTATCTCTATCCTGTCGAAGTTGATTGGGTCGAGAAAGTCATTCAAAAAGAAAGACCCGATGCCATCATAGCTGGATTCGGCGGCCAAACAGCTCTCAATTGTTTGATGGGCCTCGATTCAGCGGGGATCCTCAAAAAATACCAGGTTTTGAACCTTGGAACTCCCGCCGCCGTCTTGCGTTTAACCGAAGATCGCGATGAATTTGCAAAACGCATGCGCGAAATCGGAATGCCCATTCCGGCGAGCGTGGCCTGCGATACCTGGGAACAAGCCCAAGTTGCCGCGCAGGAAATCGGCTATCCCGTCATCGTCCGCGCAGCCTTCGCCCTAGGCGGACTGGGCAGCGGCTTTGCCAGCAGCGATGAAGAACTGCGAAATCTCGTGCAGCCGGCCTTGGCGTCCTCGCCTCAGGTCCTGGTCGAGAAGTCCCTAAAAGGCTGGAAGGAAGTCGAATACGAGGTGATGCGTGATTCTGAAGGCAACACCATCACCATCTGTAACATGGAAAACTTCGATCCGCTCGGCATCCATACGGGCGATTCGATCGTCGTTTGTCCGAGCCAGTCTCTATCCGATGACGAATACCAGATCCTGCGCAATGCGGCGATTACCATCGTCAACTCTCTCGGCATCGTCGGTGAGTGCAATGTCCAGTATGCCCTGGATCCTTTGTCGCTGGCGTTTTCCGTCATCGAAGTCAATGCGCGCCTCTCTCGTTCATCGGCTCTAGCCAGCAAAGCGTCGGGTTATCCTATCGCCTATATCGCCGCTAAAGTCGTTCTAGGATACGATCTGCTCGAGCTTAAAAATCCGGTGACTGGCATCACCTTTGCTTTCTTCGAGCCAGCTCTCGATTATGTCACGATTAAAATGCCGCGCTGGGATCTCTTGAAATTCCAAGGCGTCAACCGCACGCTTGGCTCGACGATGAAATCGGTGGGTGAAGTGATGGCGATCGGCCGCAGCTTCCCCGAGGCGATTCAAAAAGCGACTCGCATGGTGACCGAGAATGCCGAAGGTCTCAGTATGCCCCGCGCCAGCCTCAGCGATAGCGCTTTGGAAGAAGAACTGTCCACCCCTACCGACAAAAGACTTTTTGCTGTCGTCGAGGCTTTCCGTCGAGGCTTGACCATCGATGAGGTCAATCGCCTCACAACGATCGATAAATGGTTTCTCTCCCACATCGTGGGCATGATCGCCACCGAAAAGGAAATCATTTCCTACGCGAAAAAAGGTCAAACGACCGCTTCGCCAGAACTTTTCACGCTGCATGCTTTGCAGGGTGTGGGTCGCGATGATTGGCGACGCTGGAAGCTACAGGGCTTTGGCGACGAGCAGATTGCCGGCCTGGTCTTACGAGCAGCCCAACTCAATGCCAATGCCGACGCCGTCAGACGATCATCTTTGACCATTCGAAAGTTGCGTCTCGAACACGGCGTTAAACCCGTCAGCAAGAAAATCGATACGACTGCGGGTGAATATCCTTCGCCCTCAAATTATCTCTACATGTCCTATGGCGGACTCTTCAGTGACCCGCTTCCCGAGGACAATAAAGTCTTTTCGGCTGTCGTCTTAGGCGGCGGATCTTACCGCATCGGGACGTCCGTGGAGTTCGATTGGTGTGCTGTGAGCTGCAGTCGAAAGTTACAGGAATCGGGGTGGCGGAGCATCATCGTCAACTGTAACCCTGAGACGGTGTCGACCGACTACAACAGCAGTGATCGCCTCTATTTCGAGGAACTCACACTGGAACGAATTCTCGACATCACCGACATCGAAAAACCAGTCGGCGTCATCTGCGCGATGGGTGGCCAACTCCCGAACCGTTTGGCCAAACCCTTGAGCGAAGCCGGTCTTAAACTGCTGGGGCACCGAGCGAATACGATCGATTGCTCGGAAGACCGCAGCCGATTCTCCGCCTTGCTCGACACCTTGAACATCGGTCAGCCTCGCTGGACTGCAGCGCGTAATAAAGAGGAAATCCAGCGTTTTGTCGAAAGCGTCGGTTATCCCATCCTGATCAGACCGAGTTATGTCTTGTCTGGGGCCGCGATGAGCGTGGCCTATGATGAGGAATCGCTCCAGCTATGCCTGGCGAATGCCAACGATCTTTCGCCAGATCATCCAGTCGTCCTTTCTGAATTTATCGAAGGGGCCCGCGAGATCGAGCTCGACGGTGTGGCTAAGAATGGCGAGATTTTAACCGCCATAGTCAGTGAGCATATTGAAAATGCAGGCGTTCACTCCGGCGACGCCACTCTCGTCGTGCCCGCGCAAAGACTTTATGTCGAGACGGTGAGGCGCGTGCGGAGGGCGGGACGGGCCATCGCTCAGGGTCTCAATCTAAACGGTCCTTTCAACATGCAGTTTATGGCCAAGGAAGGTGAGATCAAGGTCATCGAATGCAACGCGCGAGCGGCTCGCTCGTTTCCTTTCGTCTCGAAAGCGGTTGGACTCAACCTGGCTGACGTGGCTACGGATGTCATGATCGGTGGAAAGCCTAATTTAAGCCGCTTTAACGAGGACGATCTCCCCTATGTCGGCGTCAAAGCCGCCATGTTCAGCTTCAAGCGTCTCGGTGGTGCAGACCCCGTTCTCGGCGTGGAAATGGCATCGACGGGTGAAGTTGGCTGCATCGGTGAAAACATCGATCAGGCTCTGCTCTTAGCCATGGAAGCTTCGGGAGTCTATCGCCCTGAAAAAGGTATTCTTGTGAGTTCAGGAGCGGAAAAGGAGAAACTGCGCTTTTTGCAGGCGGCTCACATCCTCCTGTCCTTTGGCATTCCTCTTTATGCGACGCAGGGCACAGCCCGCTACCTCCAGGAGCACAAGATACCTGTCGTAGCGCTTGACTGGCCAGGAGAAGGTCCTGATGACGTTCTCCAGGCCATTAAGGATGGCAAAGTTGACTTTGTCATCAATATCCCGAAAAGCTCGCAGCGGAAGGAACTCACCCGAGGCTCAGCCGTCAGACAAGCCGCCGTCAAATACGGCTGCTCGCTTCTGACCAACATGGAAGTCGTCATCGCCTACATTCAAGCTTTGGATCGCTGTCCAAACTTCTTGGAAAAGCATGAAGTTTTGCCATTGCCTGGCTATCGCAGCTGATCGACAAAGCAGAAGAGAGCCTCGGTCTCGACGGAGACCGAGGATTCCCCCCGAAGGTATTTCATTCAGCCGTTCTCGCATGCGTGACGAAAGTAATGGGACATGCTAACTGTCAAAGGATCTCGAGTGTGAGGAAGTTGCACCTATGAGGATACTATGACTAAGCATACCTTTTCAGCCTGCGCCTCTTGCGGATCAGTGAATCGTATCGATGCCGTCAAGGCACTCAGTAACGCACCTCTTTGTGGCCAATGCAAAACAGCCCTGCCGATGCACAAAGGTATCTCTGACATAGGCCTCGATGCTCTCGATAAGCTGGCTCATGCCTCGGATTTGCCTATCATCGTTGATCTGTGGGCCTCTTGGTGTGGACCCTGTTTAGCATTCGCGCCTGTGTTTGAAAAAGTGGCTCAAGAAAAGGCCGGGGAATTTGTCTTCGTTAAGATCAATACAGAAAAGCACGCAGAAGTTACCGGCGTATTAGGGGTCCGTGGAATTCCCACCTTAATCGCGTTTAACCGCGGCGATGAAGTCAAGAGACAAGCCGGCGCTATGCCAGAAGCTGTGTTCAAATCTTGGCTCCAAAGTATCTAAACGTCAGCTTTCCTTAAACATCATGCTGCGCCTTCCTTTTAGCTGTTCAAGACGGCTCAAAAAACTTCTTTCTTTGACTGAAATTTTCTTGCTTTTGTTTGTTCATTGGAGCAAGAACTTCTCGATAGACTTACACACAATTGAGGAATTCAACATGAAAAGATTGATGCTTGCACTCGCCTGTTTACTCGTAAGTTCGGCCAGCTTCGCTAGAGGTTCGATTCTATCTCCTAAGGGAACGAGCTGCTTCAGTGAAGGTAAAGCACAGACCAAAATCGTCGGGCACACCATGTGCGTCAATGGCAAAGCTACCAAACTGCCGAGCTATGACAATGGTTCGTTCAATCGCCCACTCTATTGCTTCAACAATAACTTCACAGGAATCGGCTGTGCTCAATACAAGCCACACGGTACCAGCCGCCCTAGCCACGCCGCACCCGCTGCCGCTCAAAAGACTTTGATTGATGGCACCTGGTATGCAGTTTGTACCTCTGGGGCTCAGAATCCAGATGGTGACAGCTGGGGCTGGGAAAACAACGCCTCTTGCAAGTTCCTCTAAGATTTAAAATCCATCAGGGCCTGTCCCTTCCGCGAGGTTGGGACAGGCCCTGTGTCATTTGAGGCCTAACGCTATCAAAATGACATCTAAACCGTAAATATCATAATGACGCCGCATAGGCTCAAATCAGTTGACACAAAACGTCAAACCTCTTAAAACATGGTCTCCCGACCTGTGGCGAGGTAGCTCAGCTGGTTAGAGCGCATGATTCATAATCATGAGGTCGGCGGTTCAAGCCCGCCTCTCGCTACTCTAAAGTCCCCTTATCACCTGACTTAATGCGCGCATCACTTGAAAAACCTTGTCTTTCTTGGGGCACTCATCTATTTATGGGCTGAATTGGTGAGCAAGCAAGCATGATTTTCAATCATGACGTCGGTGGTTTAATCCCGCCCCTCGCTGCATTGTCTTTTCTCTCCTAGCAAAATACGAGGTGACCTTTGAAGGGCGATCCTAAAATCATCGAAAGCCTAAACGATGTGTTGACCGGTGAATTGACCGCGATCAATCAATACTTCCTGCATGCCCGGATGTGTAAAGACTGGGGTTATGAGCGTATTGCTGGCAAGGTTTATCATGAATCCATCGATGAGATGAAACACGCCGAAAAGCTGATGGACCGCATTCTTTTTCTCGAAGGCTTGCCGAATGTGCAACGTCTCTTGAAAATTAATATCGGTGAGACCGTCAAAGAGCAGTTTGAAAGTGACCTTAAAGTCGAATACGAAGCCGTTGAACGCCTGAAGAAAGGCATTCAAATTTGCGTCGATCTACGCGATTCGACCACGCGCGAAATCTTCGAACACATCCTGGAAGATGAAGAAGGTCATATAGATTGGCTGGAAACTCAATTGCGTTTGATTGGTGAGATCGGTCTGCAAAACTATCTGTCGCAACAGATTCGCGAAGGCTCGTAAGAGCAAACGGGACATTAGGGAGGGCGTTTACGCCCTCGCATCCCTGTTTCGATTCAGGCGTCGTCCTGGGCTTGGCCGCGGCAGCAGTCTTTTTCTTTCAAAGCGCGTTTCAGATCCGCCACGCAGCTTCCACAGCTACTTCCTGCCGAACATTGCTTCTGCAATTGACGTAGACTTTCGCAGCCCTCTTCCTTCAATTTCTCTAGCTTGCTGCTGCTGATCGCATGGCAAAGGCAAATGATCATACGCGCCCCCCCTTTCTTTTCCTGTATCGGCATTCTCATCACAAATCTTGAGAATTAATTTCAATATCAATTAAGTATCGATCACTCTACAGGTTTTTTCAAGATCCTTATATGTTGTTTTGGCGCTCAAAAGATGAAGTCTTCAGGAATGATGGGGGGGGATTCAGGTAAGAATCGACAATAATTAACAAAAGAAAAAGGGAGCTTGGCTCCCTATCGTTCTCGCTGGGACAAGACCATTCAGATTTTAGTGCAGACTACGTCCGAGGGTGGTGACATGGCCCCCTCATTCTCCGCAATTACGTAAAAACATAGAGTAGAACCCGGGGCAGGGAAGCTCGCCATATTGGTCTTATCGATCATCAACTCGGGATTCGTCAGGTCCTGATCTTTGGAAGCGATGCTATCGATCTCTTCGCCTCCAACATTGGTGGATCGATCCTTGTTATAAAAAACATGATAGGCCGTCACGACATTGGTTTGATCGAGCCAGGTCAATTTGAATTTGAGATCGTTTGTTATTTTACTAGCGACGGAATTCTCAGAAGTACCCTGTCCAACCGAACTTTTTACGCGCTTGTCCTCGATCTCATTTCCCTGGCAGCCCCAGAGAGAAAGAGACAGAAGACCAGCCCATCCTATTTTATGCCATGCTTTGCGTTGAAACGTCATGGGTTCCCCTCTCTCTTATTTCACTGGTTCAATTTTCAAATTTGCCGGCTTATTCGGTGCGATGGCATCGGGCTTTGGCGCTGGTGCTGGAGCGACTGGCGGAACAGTGGT
>CANJJY010000206.1 GCA_947474445.1 Oligoflexaceae bacterium | reverse complement strand
GTTCCATACTGAGCGGTGGACGGCCCATATAGGAAACCAGCTGACTCAAACCTTGGCGATCCTCCCGATGCAGGCGCCGGGCTGCATGGAGGCTAAAGCCGGATAGCGCCATGCACTGAGGTCCCTTGGACTCCATCACTTCCCCTTCCTGGCGAAGGCCTATCTTTCGCACACGCTGACCCGCCCGCTCACCGAACGCTATGCGCTGGGCTAGCGAAGCCTGACTCGCAGCCTCGACACTCACCAATTCTTCGGATACGGGCAGATCACTGACCCCTTCTTCAAGCAGCCCGACCTTTCCAAGGTAAAGCTCTACGCCCTCTATGATCGAGTCGAGTAAAGAGCCAAGATCACTATCACTTAAATCAGGTATTTTATGAAAGAAGGGCCGTTGAGCTCAGCAATCGAAGGGGTTTCTATGAATGGCCTCAATCCTTGGCTCTCGACCAAATAGAAGTCAGTTTGATTGGACCCCCAGGCCAAAGCTGTCAGATTCCACTTTATCTCTATGCTGAGAGGGCTGCGATCGAAGCGACGGAAAGCCCGGAGTAAAGACCCCGAGGCGGTGCGCATGGTCTACCAGGCGAGAGTGAGCCCACCGCCGATCATGAAGAGATTAAAATTGATGGAATTGATTCCTAAATTTTCCTCGGAATATTTTATGCTGTTACTATCCTGAGAAATTTTCATTCGATCGTAATGGGCAAAACCCAAAATATTGAGCCCCCAACTCTTCTTGTCTTTGAACAGATTGTGCGAAAGATCGAGACCAATCTTGTAGCTTTCGACTGCCACTTTGCTTCTGCTGAAGAGGCCGAAACTGGCGCTGCTGAGACTGCTCCAGAGCCGGCCGTGGAGGACGGAAATGTCATTTTCCAAACCAATTTCTACGGAAAAATCCATCACATCTTTACCCCTAAAGGACAGCGGTACTGTTGCGAACTCAGAGATGGGATAGTTGATCCGCAATTTGACGTCTAGTAAACCGAGTTTGGGTTGGATATCAATTTGCTTCGCTATTCCATGCAGCTGGTGGGGAAGGTCAAATCCAAAAGCCCAGCCCAAAGCTGCGCGATGAAGGCTAAAGATTTCCTTTGTCACACCCCTGCCGCGTTGGACCTCGGGCATCCTATCGTAATAGAAACGCAGCCCCGAGAAGATGCCGCTGCGTAGCTCGAGGAGCAGGGAAAACAACGAGGTCTGGCTATTGATCGAATGGCCCCTCAGAACAGAACGACCGTAGCGCAGCCCGAGGAAGCTCGATTGCAGAGGATTGAAAAGTATGGAGCCAAAGAAATTTTCGAAGGAAAAGCCTGGCAAAGATTGGCGGACGAAGCGCTCGGTATCGCGCGGACGCTGCCCCGGACCCTTGAGATTTTGGGCCCAATAGCTCTGCTGACTTCGAAGGGGGGTGTAGCGAGCGATGAGATCGTAGGTTTCCAGGCGAAGGCCATTGGGGTTCTCACTGCGTGTCTGGCGCTTCATGCGACCTTTAATCAGAGGGACCCAGCGCTTGCTCTGAGGATCCAGGTAGAGATCGTAGAGAACGAGCTCGCTCGGGAACCCGAGCGCCTGGGTATCCGATTCAAGGGTGAAAGTATTCCCTGGCTGAGCCAGCGACACGGCCCAGCCCGTCGGACTTTGATCGATGACGAGTCGGGCCAAGACCTTGGCGAGCTGCGGGTTTTGGAGAGATGGACCCGAGTCCGAATCGGAGCTGAGCCGCAGATCTGAGGTTCGCACTTCACTATCATCGCGGTGATAGCTCATCGCCAGACGTAGTCCGTTTTCCTCTTCGATGATCTGGATCAGCCATTGCCCGGTAGGAACTTTAGGGTATGGCGTGCCGAAGGGCTGGCACTGATAGCTGTGTAAAAAGCCAGGCCGGATCCCTCTAGTCTGCAGGCCTTGGCCAAGTTTTTCGCAAAAACGCAGCCACTGGCGCTCCGAAGAAGATTTAGAGGAGCTCGAGAGGGGGACCCAGGTGATCAATGCTACCTGCTGACCAGCTTCGATCTTGATGAGGCTAGAGGGAGAGGAGGCGATCTCTATCTTGGGCTGCTGGATGAGAGGTGGTAGCTGCAGCACTTCGTCCCTTGGAGAGGGCGAAGGCGCTGCGGCAGGGACTTCGGAGATCGGCGCTTCGGAGATAGGAGTTTGCTCTGCCTTTACCATGTTGGGCTCTCGCCCAGAGTCCGGACCCCGGACGACTTTCGTTGACGCCAGCGCAGGTTGAATTTTCTTTTTTGGTGGCAGAGCGGCCTCAACCGGCCGACGAGTGGGCTTTGCTGGGGGAGTTGGTTCCACCGCTGAAGGAGCTTCCGTCGCGAGCGGGCGTGGTTCGCGAGGCGCAGAGGCCGAGGAGTCAGGACCACTTCGGCTTTGAAGAGGGCTTTGATCGCATTGCCGCAACCAGAGCACTAAGGCGCCCAAGGTGATAGCAGCAATAAAAAATAGACCCTTCATTCGGACACTCCCTCTCCGGAATCCTTACCTTTCGGATTCGGAAATAAGACTTAGAAGTATAGAATTAAAAATTGAGGTTCTATGATATCAGTGCCTTGCGTCCGGTTTGGTGGAGGAGGAAAAGGGGGGGATTAATTGCAGGCCAGCGCGTGAAAAGTCAGGGACTCGGTGCCCGGCCTCGCGAAAAACAAGGGGCAGGCCTATCGTCAGAGGGTTTGTCCATCTTTAGCGAGGGGGCGGGTGGGAGGCCTCTTCGTTATTACAACTGGTTTTTAGGTTCTATTTTAATGGCATCCATAACGGTTGTGGCCAAAATTTCCCGGCCTTTTTCCGCGGGATGATTGTCGCACTTATCAGCTGCCAAGGGAACAACGAAGCCAGCCTTGCAAAGGCTACCATTGAAGGCGGAGGAATCTTTTTTCATGGCTTCGAAAGCATCAGCGACCTTTACACCGGTCAAGCGGGAAATGATCCAGATTTGATTTTTTATCGTCACGAGAGCAAGCTGCTGGATCGCATCTTTATAGTTGTTTGCATATTGTGTAACAATGACGATGTCCCCCTTGTAGCTTGTTTCTCTCAGACTTTTGAAGATTTTGACCAGGTTATCAGCCAAGGTCAGAGCAACCTGCGGTAGCCGGCTCACTTTACAAAGAATGGGGTTTTCCTCGCGGTTGCACTCATCCTGAAGCATCAAGAGATCATTGCCGCCGAGACTGATCGTCACGAGCTTGGTGTTAGGGTGCTGGTTGAGAAAATTCTGTGCATACTCAAGCTGACTAGATACCATGCTGAAAATGGTATCTAGGTTAAAATTCCTAGACGCCGAATTTTTAAAAACTATCGCTTATCTTTGACGACCGTCTTATTTACGCATCAGAACAGTCGACTCTCCACCTAGCGAATGCAAATGATTCGGTACGTATTGGTCTTTCCGTTGTTGTAGTATATGTCCCCGCCAGCCAGGTCTATATACCACGCATTTAGCGTACTGTTGGAGATAGACGAGGCGGACCAAAAGTAATTCTGCATATTCGCCAGTGTAATAAAGTTAGCTCCGGCCAGAGAGACCATTCCATGCGCATAAAGTGCCATGAGTTCCTTCTGCGTTGGAAGGCGCCAAGTGCCCGCGGTATAGCCACCGTAGGTCGAGGCTGCGCATTTCTGCATAGCGGCGTTCCAAGCGAAGGTGCCGGGAGTGACCGTGTTTGTGGTATTGCCACCCGCAGCTAAAATTCCCGTTACTTTAAGACCTGATATCTGATCTTTATAAATACATTGGCTGCTCGTACCACACGCGACGAGAGAGGCGCCACCATCGTTAGTCGTTACGTCGCTCCAGACCGAGCTGTCACAAAGGGTATCCGATGAAAAAGCCGTAACCCTATTAGGAGGGAAACCCAAGTAGTCATCTATCGTGTCCCAATAATCGTAATTGGTCGAACTGGTGGCTGATGCCGTATTTACAAGACCCGTGACGACGCCATCCCAGTTGAATCTGGCAGTATTTACCGCGTTGCGGCAATTGGTCTTAAGAGACCCCGCCGTCCCCGCGATCGTAGTTCCAATGCGGATGTTCCAAGGATTTATCTGGCAAGCGCCCGTATTCCAGCGGCAGGCCGCGTCCGCTTCACAGGTGCCTTGGGTCCCATAGGTGCAACTCGTCGAGCCTGCGGTAGCGCTACCTTCCATCCCAAAGATGGTGACGTTAGAAAGAATATTCGCTGCGGTGATATCAGCGTCACCAGCGCCCGTTTGATACTGACCTGCCGAGTTCCAATATTCAAACGCTGTCGCTGATTTCACCTTCGCATCGAAGGTCGCCGTGTCAAGATCCGCAGTCCCGGAGGCAGAAGGCAGTGTATAGGTTGCCGATGGGTAATCACCGGTTACCCCATAAATCGCAACGCCTGACTTGACATTACCGACACTAAGATTTGTATCGCCAGCCACCGTCTGCCTTGCGCCAGTTGCCGTCCAAAACTCAAAGGTCGGCGCTGCAGCAATGGTGGTATTAAAATTTGCACTGGTCAACCCAACGCCGCTTAAGGTGCCGAGATCCATGGTCTTGTAGGTAGCAGTCGCCACGCAGCCCGAGGCATTTGCAGCAGCGCAATCGGCGAGGGTTGGCGTTGAGCCAGTACCGCCTACACCATAAGCGCCATTACCGGTGCGAACGTTTGCCACTGTTGGAATCGTCAGGGTGCCTGTAGATCCAGTGCCAGCAACGCCATAAGTGATGCCGGTATAGACATTGCCGGCCGTGGGCAGGGTCAATGTTCCCGAGGCACTGTTAACCGTATCGGTGTTTAATACATTACCCACTGCCGGAAAATCCGGGCTATAGCTTGGTGTCAATAAAGCACCTGGGTCCCCATAGGTACCGCTGTCTGTTAAAACGTTAGAGGCAGCTGGTATGGTGAGCGTTCCAGAAGATCCCGTTCCACTGACGCCAAAGGAGGTTCCGGTAAGAACTTTACCGACAGCCGGAAGCGTAACATTACCACTTACGCCGGCTAGCGACTGGCTGGATAGGATCTTACTAGCTGCTCCGGCCGTTATCGCGGCTGCATAGGTCGGCCCTACGGCAACGCATCCCGCATCACCATCGCTAGCGCAATCGGCAAGGGTTCCGGTGATGCCGGAGATAGCGAGACTCATTCTCACCTTCGCCTTGTTGGTATTGACGTTATCGTAATCGATCGCTTTCAGGGGCTGCGTTGTAAGTACATATGCTGGTAGATAACAGGCAGAACCATTTGCGGCGCAACTTGTTGCCGCATAATAGCTTCCGGTCGCCACGCAGCTCTGCGAGCCAGCCGAACTACAATCTGCAGGAGATGGTGTGACAGAACCCGAGACACCGAAGATCGACTGTCCCGATAGAATTTTGGCGGCGGTAAGATTGGTATCGCCAGCGACGCTGTGCCGGGAGCCTATGGCATCCCAAAACTCAAAGATTCCGGCGGCGTTGATCGTGGTATTGAAATTACTGGCTGTGAGACCTGTGCCTGTACCTGCCGCCGTGAGGTTCATCGTTTTATAAATCGTCGTTGCAACGCAACCCGATTGATTCGCAGCCGAGCAGTTGGAATGAGATTCGAGCGTCGCACTGCCGCCGACTCCAAAGAGGGTAGCAGTGCTGAGGATATTTGCCGCTGCAAGGTCTGCATCGCCTGTTACTTGATGCCGCGTGCCGGTAGAATCCCAGAACTCAAAGTTTGCCGCCGTTGCAATCGTGGCATTGAAGTTTGCCATGGTAAGATCGGTCATGGCCGTGGCTGAGGTGAGATCCATCGATTTAAATGTGGACGTCGATACGCATCCCGCTTGATTACCGGCGCTGCAATCGTTAAGTGTGCCGGCCATGCTGTTGACAGTATCGGAACTGCGGACATTAGCGGCTAAGGGAAAATCAGGGCTATAGGCCGGGGTCAATGACGAGCCGGCTTCGCCGTAGCTGCCGGAACCCGTCAGCACATTGCCAGCAGTGGGAAGAGTCAAAGTCCCCGTCGACCCATTGCCACCGACGCCATAACTTGTGCTCATCAGTACTTTGCTTGCGAGCGGCAACGTCAGTGTTCCAATCACGCCGTTGACAGTATCCGTGGTGAGAACATTGCTGACCGCAGGGAAATCGGGACTATAAGCTGGGGTTAAGGACAGGCCAGGTTCACCGTAAGCGCTGGTGCCTGCCAGCACATTCGCTGCTACCGGCAAAGTCAAGGTCCCAACCGAGCCGCTATTATTCACGCCATAATTCGTGCCTAACAGCACTTTGGTGACGGCTGGCAAAGTTACATTGCCACCAACGCCGCCTATTGTATTCTCAGACAGTATTTTATCCTGAGCCCCAGCTTTCAAAAGTGCAGCATAGCTAGGACCTAAAACCACGCAGCCGATGCTGCCATCGCTTGAACAATCAGCAAGGGTTCCTTGTACACCATCGACAGTATCACTGCTCCGCACGTTAGCAATCGCCGGGAAATCGGGACTATAACTAGGAGTGATCAAAGAGCCAGGTATGCCGTAGGCCACCGATCCTGTTAACACGTTAGCAGCAACAGGCAACGTGACACTACCAGACACCCCAGCAAGGCTTTGGCCTGATATGATTTTATTTGCCGCACCCGCAAGGGCTGCAGCGCGGTAGTTACTGCCATCAACCATACAGCTGCCAGCACCATCGGCGCTGCAGTTTGGGAGCGTACCCGAAAGATTACCTGTGATACCAAAAATCTCGATCGTGTCTTTGATATTAATGGCCGTAAGATCGCTATCACCAGCCAGCACAACTTGCCGATAGAAAGTGTTGGCCGCGGCAAGAGTTTGATTACTTGTGCCTGCTGTTAAAGTGCCACCATCAGCCAAGGTCCCTGTATAACGAATACCGGCACTATCAAAAAATTCGTAGCTGCCGGTTGCGACGGCGGGGCCAAAGGCGGTGAGATCAGGCGTCGTGTCAGCGCCGCTCAAGGGATGTGCAAGGGAAGGATAAGCGCCCAGCTGCCCACCTAGTGTCACACCCGACTTAATATTGCCAGCAGTTAATAGCGAGGCATTGACGGCTTTAAAGCCTGCATGAGTCACGCAAGAAGCTTCACCGTCTTGGGCGCAGGGCGCCGGAGTAGTCAACTCACCAACAACATCACCGATCGTTATGCCTGCTTTGACATTCTCTGCTTTTAAGTTTTCCAAATTTTGCGAGTTGCAAACTTTGGTTCCAGTAAGGAGCACACCTTCGCCATTGATAAACTGTATATCACTGCAAACAAGAGCAGGATCCAAGGTGACAACAGGATAGACGCCATCCTCAAGACGATAAACCCTGGAGCTGGCCGCTAATTGAGTCTGCCTACCGCCGCGACTCGCTTCTATAGCCACAAAACCTATCTTCCCGGCAGGCATGACAAAGCTCAGCGAAGTCGCATCGAGCACTTTCGTCTCGATGGCAACACCATCGGCCACTATCTGAGTTCTAGGTGATATATTCTTGCCATAAGCAGTAACTATCGCGCCGGTCTTGGCAACTATAGGCGCGAAGCGCTCAATGCGAGCACAGCTATTCGCATCAACAAGGCAAGTATCTTTGCCTTCTTGGATCTTGTATTGAAAATCACCTGAGCAGGAGATCAGCAAAAATACCATGAACAGATAAAATCTGTGCGAAAGTAAGCTTTGGCGTTGCTTTGCGGTCACGACTCATCTCCTACAAACTAAAAAAACACGAAGGATTCTGCGCTACTCGAATTAAAAGATGCATCGTCAAATGCCCGAAAATATTAAGAACAATATTTAATTTTGATTAAATTATTTATTTACAGTATGTTACAGCAAGATGTTCGGCGCTAAATAAATGGTAGAATTTTACGGGCGGTGAATATTTTCAATATGCATCACCTATCCCCAGTGCAGTGTAAGTCATCGTTCTGCCCTTTTGCTTACCCACAATTCAAAATAAATCAACAACTACAGTTAGTTAAATCTCTATTTTTATGACATATTTTTCCCATCCACCACGGATGGGGGATTTGTAAATAT
>CANJJY010000205.1 GCA_947474445.1 Oligoflexaceae bacterium | reverse complement strand
GTGTACCTGTCATTAAACATCAGCAAGGCTCAGATCCCGCATCAGTTGCCTTTGATGCTGTTAAAGCTGCAAAGTCCAGAGGGATTGACGTCCTTCTTATCGACACAGCGGGTCGACTCCACAACAAACAGGAGTTAATGGACGAATTGGCCAAGGTCAAACGAGTGATAGCTCGGGAACTGCCGGGAGCTCCACATGAAACCTGGTTAGTCATTGACGCTACGACGGGACAGAATGCAGTCCAACAAGTCAGAGCTTTCGAAGAGCTTGTTCAACTCACGGGTCTCGTCGTGACAAAATTGGATGGTACCGCCAAAGGTGGCGTCATAGTCGGAATTAAGCGCCGCTTCAAACTTCCAATTCGTTACATCGGCGTTGGAGAAAAAGCCTCTGACTTAAAGGAATTCTCTTACCGGGAGTATGCCGAGTCTCTTTTTGTTTAAAGCTGAAAATTGAAGAAGAAAGATGGTACGGCTACCCTGACTCGAACAGGGGACCTCCACGATGTCAACGTGGCGCTCTAACCAACTGAGCTATAGCCGCATAAGAAAAAGCAGGGAGATGCTTGAAATCGGTCTGACTTGAGTTGTACCCGATCTCAGAGCCACCTTTTTAACGGCTGCCTTTGCTTCTTGTCAACGGGTTTATCTCTTCAATAGGAAGCACCGGTGATTTTTTGAAGAATCGCGTCCGGAACTTGCTCGTAAGCGGCAAAGCGCATGGTATAAGTTGCTCGCCCCTGGGATATTGAACGCAAATCCGTCGTGTAACCAAACATTTCGCTCAATGGCGCAGTTGCATCGACCTCCTGCAAATGGCCGCGCATACCAACATTATTGACTCGTGCCCGCCGGCTATTCATATCCTTGATGATATTTGACAGGAATTCATCAGGCACGAGAACTTCGAGGCTCATGGAAGGTTCCAATAACAAAGGTTTTGCCATACGGAAAGCCTCTCTCATGGCCATACTTGCTGCAATTTTAAATGCACTTGCTTCCGATCTTTCATTATCGACGGTAACATCGAGCAGTGTGGCAGCTACAGCCGTCATTGGATAACCGGCGAGCACACCGACCTGTACAGCTTCTTCGCAGCCAGCAAGCACAGCACGCGCCAACTCGTCATTTAAACGATCTTTACCAACTTTATTTTCAAATTTAAGTGTTGTGCCTTGAACTCCAGGTTCGACTAGCAAGACTACACGAGCAAATTGGTGAAGCTTTTCCGTCTCACGCTCGAAAGTCTTTTCCATTTTCACTTGAGACGAAACGGTTTCACGATAATTAACTTGGGGCTTCCCGACGTTTGCTCCGACACGAAACTCACGCAATAATCGATCCACTATGATTTCTAGGTGGAGCTCGCCCATCCCACTAATCAGCATTTGCCCAGTCTCTGCATTATTACTCACTTTGAAGGTCGGATCCTCATTTTCAAAGCGCTCTAGGGCCTTTACTAACTTTTGAGCATCAGCTGTGCTCTTGGGTTCGATCGCGATCGAAATTACCGGCTCAGGAATATCTAAAGATTCAAGAAGTAGAGGATGCTTAGCATCGCAAAGAGAGTCGCCTGTTGCGACGGCTTTAAGACCAGAGACAGCGGCAATATCTCCCGCTTCAATACTCTTAACTTCTTGTCGCTGGTTGGCTTCCATACGCAAGATCTTAGAAATACGCTCGCGTTTCTCAGTACGGACGTTGTAGACGGTTTCACCGACTTCTAATCGCCCGGCGTAGACCCTTACGTAAGTGATTTGTCCAACAAAGGGATCGGTCTGAATTTTAAACGCCAACATAGTGAGCGGCTCTTCGGGTAGTCTCTTGCGTTGCTTAGGCTGATCCCCGTGAGAGGGGTCAAAACCACTGATATCAGGCATATCGAGAGGAGAAGGCAAATAGTCAACGACCGCATCCAGCAAGGTCTGAATACCTTTATTCTTGAAGGCGCTTCCGCACAACACAGGGACTACCTTTAATGCAATACAGCCCTTCCGCGTTGCTCGTTTGATTTCTTCCTCTGTTAATGTTTCTCCCTCAAGGTACTTCTCCATCACTTGATCGTCGAACTCGGACACCGATTCAATCAGGTGTTCACGAGCGAGCAAAGCATCATCAGAAAGCTCATTGGGGACTTCTTCTTCGCGGAAATTTTGTCCTAAAGCATCCCCGTCCCAAATCAAAGCCTTCATTTTCACGAGGTCGACCACCCCACGAAAACCATCTTCAGCTCCAATAGGGATTTGCATGGGCACTGGATTTGCTGCAAGGCGATCTCGCATAGATTGAACTGACTCGTCGAAATTTGCGCCCACGCGATCCATCTTATTAACAAAGGCCAACCGCGGAACCTTGTACTTATCAGCTTGCCGCCATACCGTCTCCGATTGAGGCTCGACACCGTGAACGCCATCGAACACAGCAACGGCACCATCTAGAACGCGAAGAGATCGTTCGACTTCAACGGTGAAATCTACGTGCCCAGGCGTGTCGATAATGTTGATCGTATGCTCTTTCCAATAACAGGTAATAGCAGCAGCAGTAATAGTAATTCCGCGTTCCTGCTCCTGCTCCATCCAATCCATGGTGGCTGTACCGTCATGAACTTCACCGATTTTATGAATCTTGCCCGTGTAGAATAGTATTCGCTCAGAAGTCGTAGTCTTCCCAGCATCTATGTGGGCCATGATACCAATATTGCGCAGTTTATGAAGCTCGTTAGGTTTCATCGTTCACCTCGGAAAGGTGTGGACAGACAGATTTTAAACAAAAAAAAACCGTTCGCTAGTCCTCATGAAGGACTATAAAGCGCGAACAGTTTCTGAAGATAGCTGCCGATATTACCAGCGGTAGTGAGCAAACGCTTTATTCGCTTCAGCCATCTTATGAACGTCCTCGCGACGTTTAATAGTGGCTCCACGCTTGTTAGCGGCGTCAAGGATTTCACCTGCCAAACGTTCTTTCATGCTCTTACCGCTCCGCTTACGAGCAAATTCGATAAGCCAGCGGATGGCGAGAGCTTGACGGCGCTCTGGGCGAATTTCGACTGGAACTTGATAGTTCGAACCACCGACCCGGCGCGACTTAACTTCGAGCATGGGCTTGGCGTTATCAAGAGCCGAACGGAAAGTCTCGAGGGGGTCCGCACCCGAGGTCTGGATTTCAGACATTGCACCGTAGAAGGCTTTCTCAGCGGCGGCTTTCTTTCCATGTCGCATCATGCAGTTCACAAACTTCATGACGATTTCATCTTTGTAAACTGGATCTGGCAACACCAGTCTTTTTTGTGCTACGTGGCGACGTGCCATTCTTCACTCCAATTCTTTAAAAAACAGCTGTCTTAAGCTTTTGGTTTCTTTGCGCCATACTTACTGCGGCTCTGACGACGGGCATTGACACCCGAGCAGTCAAGTGAACCACGCACGATGTGATAGCGCACACCTGGTAAGTCCTTCACTTTTCCGCCCCGTACAAGAACAACGCTATGCTCTTGCAGGTTATGGCCTTCACCACCGATATACGAGGTAACTTCGACACCGTTGGTCAAACGAACACGAGCGACTTTCCGGAGAGCAGAGTTAGGCTTCTTTGGAGTCGTCGTATATACGCGAGTGCAGACTCCACGCTTTTGTGGGCAACCCTTGAGGGCTGGGGCCTTGGTTCGGTTTCTCTGAACAGTGCGGCCTGTAGCAATAATCTGGTTGATCGTCGGCATGCTATACTTTCCTTCATCCTGCTAATGCGAGCTCAAATTTGAATGAGTCCGAGATCGCGCCCGGTACTGATGCAAGTCTCAGTTCGCACGGCTTTACCTAACGCGAGGTATGTACCAGTATCAATCTAAACCGAATTAATCAAGCGCATTCTGAGGAAAAAAGGGCCCGGATCGGGCCCTTCGTGTGCTTATGAATGCGGTCGTTTCGACTCAAAAAACTAACTGTGAGCTTCTAAAACAGCTGGAGCTAAGGGCGCCAAATCGTCATTAACTCCCCGGACACGAGACTCCAACCTCCGGTATTGAGATGAACCCGTTCCCGCAGGGATCAAGCGACCCATGATAACATTTTCCTTAAGACCGCGCAGATGGTCGACTTTGCTGTTGATCGCAGCCTCAGTCAATACCTTCGTCGTCTCCTGGAATGATGCCGCGGAGATAAAGCTGTCAGTTGAAAGAGAAGCTTTCGTAATACCGAGAAGAACCGGTTCCCAAATGGCTTCCTGTCCGCCTTGTTCACGGACACGCCCGTTAGTATCTTCCACTTCGTAGCGTTCGACCTGTTCTGCTGGCAGGTACTTCGTGTCACCGGGACTTAGAATTTTAACTCTTCTGCACATCTGGCGCACAATGACTTCGATGTGCTTGTCGTTAATCTTCACACCCTGCAGGCGATAAACATCCTGAATCTCTTCGACCAGGTATTTCGCCAACTGGATAGGACCGAGGATACGGAGTATATCGTGAGGACTAGGCGATCCATCGACCAGGGTCTGCCCCTTCCGGATGTAGTCACCCTCCGTCACAATAACATGTCGACCTTTTGGCACTGTGAAGTCTTGGCTCGTACCATCATCACTGACTACTACGATCTTACGCTTACCTTTGGTGTCAGCACCGAAAGTAACAGTCCCATCACGGTCAGACATGATCGCATAATCTTTTGGCTTCCGGGCTTCAAACAACTCAGCAACGCGAGGTAGACCACCTGTGATGTCCTTCGTTTTCGCCGTTTCGCGTGGAATCTTGGCGATAACGTCACCAGGCATCACCTGAGCGTCGTTTTCAATAAAGATCGTCGCGCCTACTGGCAAGGAATATCGAGCGTCACGCTTGCCATCGACAGAAATGACTTTGCCTGTGGCCGTTTCACCCACTTCGATCGAAGGTTTGAGATCAGTTCCACGGGTTTCAATGACTACCTTACGCGTGAGGAAAGTAACTTCATCGGTTCTTTCCTCCATCGACTGACCTTCTTTAAGGTCGTTATACTTAATTCGACCACCGACTTCGGCGAGAATTGGGTTGGCAAAGGGATCCCATTCGGCCAACGCATTACCCGCTTCCACTTCCTGGCCGTCTTGAACCAGAAGGTATGAACCGTATGTAATGGGATAGACTTCCCTTATAGCGCCCGAATCTTTATCGACGATCTTGATTTCACCGTTACGACTCAAGACTATCTTGCGATTCTCTCGACTGATAACGGCCGAGATGCGCTCGTATTTTACGACACCAGAAAATCCAGTGTCACGCGTGCTCTTCTCGACTTTGTGCGTAACTGCGCCCCCAAAGTGGAACGTACGCATCGTCAGCTGAGTTCCTGGTTCACCAATTGACTGGGCAGCAATAACACCGATTGCCTCACCGACGTTGATCAGGTGACCCGTTGCCAAGTCACGTCCATAGCACTTCGCACAGATCCCTACACGAGTGTAGCAGGTCAGTACCGAACGGATTCGGACCATTTCGATTCCTGCGCTATCCATCGCTTTGGCTATGCGCTCATCAACTACGATACCGCTTTTTGCAATCAGCTCCCCGGTTCCAGGATGGATTACATCGTCTTGCAAGGCTCGACCAAGAGTTCTGTCACCCAAAGATTGCTTGATATCTGAGCCTTCACGAAGAGGCGTCATGTTAATACCAAGTCCAGTCCCACAATCGGGCTCAGCGATCGTGCAATCCTGAGCCACATCCACGAGACGGCGCGTCAGATAACCAGAACTAGCAGTTTTCAAAGCAGTATCTGCTAGGCCCTTACGAGCACCGTGAGTTGAGGTAAAATATTCGAGAACAGACAGACCTTCGCGAAAGTTCGCGGTGATCGGCGTTTCGATAATTTCGCCTGAGGGTTTCGCCATCAGCCCCCGCATCCCTGCAAGCTGTCGAATCTGCTGAGCGGAACCCCGAGCACCCGAGTCAGCCATCATGAAGATCGAGTTCGAACTGTCAACTTCCTGAGAATCCCCGCGGAAATCCTTTTTAGTTTCTTTGGCGATGTTTTTAAACATCTCCTCGGCGATGCTCTCTGTGACTTTTGCCCAGATATCGATAACTTTGTTGTAACGCTCACCTTCGGTCAAAAGGCCTTCAGAATACTGTTCTTTGATCTTCTTCACTTCTTCATAAGCGTCATCGAGCAACCGCTTCTTACCTTCAGGAACAACCATGTCACCGATGGCAATTGAAAGACCCGCTTTCGTTGAATAGCGATACCCCGTGGCACGGAGCGCATCCGCTAACAAAACAGTCTTCTTCGGACCAGCAATACGGAACGTGTGATCGACTAAGGCCGCCAATTCCTTTTTGCCCATACGCCGGTTAATTGTTTCAAAAGGCAATTCGTCCGGAAGAATTTCTGACAAGAGGACCCGACCGACCGTCGTTTGGTAACGACGGGCGTTGATCCTGACAATAATGGGAGCCTGTAGCCCAACTTCATCGTGGTCATAGGCAACCCGTACTTCTTCGATCGAGCCGAACATCTTGCCGGCACCACGATCTTCGATATCTTCTTTGGTCAAATAGTAGATACCGAGGACAATATCTTGCGTCGGGACGATAACAGGCGTTCCAGAAGCTGGGCTCAAGATGTTGTTCGTCGACATCATGAGAACACGAGCTTCCATCTGTGCTTCAACAGAAAGAGGAACGTGAACAGCCATCTGGTCACCGTCAAAGTCAGCGTTAAACGCGAAACAAACTAAGGGGTGCAGCTGGATAGCTTTGCCTTCGATCAAAACGGGCTCAAAAGCTTGGATTCCCAAGCGGTGGAGCGTAGGAGCACGGTTCAAAAGAATTGGGTGTTCCTTGGTTACTTCCTCAAGAATATCCCAGACTTCCGGCCTCTCCTTTTCAACCAGTTTTTTTGCTGATTTGATAGTAGAGACAATGCCGTGTTCTTCAAGCTTGTTATAAATAAAGGGCTTAAAGAGTTCGATTGCCATTTTCTTCGGCAATCCGCACTGATGCAGTTTCAAGGTAGGACCGACAACAATGACGGAACGACCTGAGTAGTCGACTCGCTTACCAAGCAAGTTTTGCCGGAAGCGACCTTGCTTACCCTTCAGCATGTCAGATAGAGAACGCAGAGCTCTCTTGTTTGGCCCAGTAAAGACTTTTCCGCGCCGTCCGTTGTCAAACAACGCATCAACAGCTTCCTGAAGCATGCGTTTTTCATTACGTATAATAATCTCTGGCGCGTTGAGTTCGATCAAGCGCAGCAAGCGATTGTTCCGGTTGATGACGCGACGATAAAGATCATTCAAGTCGGAAGTCGCAAATCGCCCCCCGTCCAAAGGCACGAGTGGACGCAAGTCTGGAGGCAAAACGGGAATAACCGACAGCATCATCCATTCAGGTTTGGAGTCGTTATTCTTAAACGCCTCGACGACCTTCAATCGCTTCTGGAGCTTTTTACGTGCCGCTTCCGAACTTGCTTCGAGCAAAGCCTTCCGTAAGTCGTCCGCTAGATCTTCGATACGAAGTCCAGCGAGCAGCTCTTGAATGGCTTCGGCTCCGACGCCTATTTGGAAAGCGCCGTTTCCATGTTCCTGGAGCAATTGCTCATACTCGTCTTCGCTGATGACTTGACCAACCCTTAGTTTGGTTACCTCGTCATTACCGTTATCTAGAACGACGTAAGATTCGCTATAGAGAACGCGCTCGACGTCTTTGAGAGAAATATCAAGGATCGCACCAATGCGCGAAGGGAGAGACTTCAGGAACCAAATATGTGCAACAGGTGTCGCCAAGTTGATATGACCTAATCTCTCACGTCGCACTTTCGAATGGATAACTTCAACACCGCACTTGTCACAGACAATGCCCCGATGCTTCATGCGCTTGTATTTGCCGCAGATACATTCAAAGTCTCTGACCGGCCCAAAAATCTTCGCGCAAAAAAGGCCATCACGCTCAGGTTTGAAGGTTCGGTAGTTGATGGTCTCAGGCTTTTTGACCTCACCATAAGACCAGCTCCGTATCTTTTCCGGCGAAGCCAGCGATATCTTAATCGCG
>CANJJY010000204.1 GCA_947474445.1 Oligoflexaceae bacterium | reverse complement strand
GAGGCCAGCCGCTATTCAGGCGTCGATCCCTATCAGGTGATCGACCAGAAGAATAACGATGATCTCGTCGTGGCTCCCGATCGGATGAACCAGCCCGATACGGCTTCTATGAAGGAAAAGATCGATCTGGCCCTCTCGCTCGAGAGTCGCGTGCTCGCCGCCGATAGTCACGTGACCAATGTTCCCTACAGCGGCTATACCGACGGTGAAGGTGCGCAGTTCTACGCCAACCACCTCGGGACCTTTTGTTTTGAAAAAGCCCGCTCCTTTAGTTGCTACACCTCGGCGCTTGCCGCCGGTGAAGGAACGCAGACGATGTATTCCTCCTCCTCGATCGCCAGGCGTTTCGATGAGCTCGACGTCGGTCATTGCGTGAGTGAAGCGACCGAAACAGCGGTGCATCTGCTCAAGGGCAAGGCACTACCGACCGGCCGCTACGATGTGATCTTCAGCATCGATGAGTGGGAAAACATACTCGGGGCTTTTCTCGGCGCTTTTTCGGCTAAATCGGCGATGGAAGGGGTCGGATACTACCGCGATAAAGTCGGTCAAAGCATCGCTTCGCCGCATTTCAGTCTGCAGGACAGTCCGCAGTATGCCGATGGCTTTTCTTACTCGGTGTTCGACGATGAAGGGGTTCTGCGACACGATCTCAATCTGATCGAGAACGGCGTCTTGAAGAGTCTCCTGCACAACAGCGCGACCGCGCGATTCTACAAGGTGAAGAACACGGGACACGGGGCCCGGAGTCCGCGCAGCTCCCTCTCGACCTCGGCGACTCAGCTCGTCATCAAGGCCGGTCAGGGCGAAAGCAAGGAGCTCATGGCCGGGAAGGTCTTAAAGGTGATCGGTCTGAAGGGGCTGCACTCGGGAACAAATGCGATCTCCGGGCATTTCTCGCTGGCGATCGAAGGCCTTCTCTATCAAAATGGGGAAGCTCAGCAGTATGTGAAGGACGTGACCCTGTCAGGTAACTTCTATCAGATGCTGCAGCAGGTCCAATGCGTCGGTAAGAAACTAGAAGCCAGTTCGGGGCGCGGCTTTTTCAGTCCCGATATTCGCTTTGAAGGTCTCAGCGTAGCCGGCGCTTAACGTACAAGATGCGATCAGGAGGATGCACGGGATGAGTCAAGAATTTCTGGAAGTTGGTGCCAAAGCACCCGCCTTTAGCCTATTGAATCAAGATGGGGAAAAGGTCAGTCTGAAGGATTTTAAAGGGAGCAAAAACGTCGTTCTCTACTTCTATCCGAAGGCGATGACTCCGGGTTGCACGACTCAGGCCTGTGGGATCCGCGATAGCAAAAGAAAGTTTGCTGGCATCGATACCGTCGTCCTCGGCGTCAGTCCAGATCAGCCTGACAAGCTGGAGAAATTCCGCGAGAAGGAAGCTCTTAATTTTGATCTTCTCTCTGATCCCGAGCATGCGACGGCAGAGGCCTACGGGGCCTGGGGCATGAAGAAGAACTATGGCAAGGAATACATGGGGATTCTGCGCTCAACCTTCATCATAGGCAAAGATGGCAAGATTCATCACGTGATGCCTAAGGTCAATACCAAGACCCATCACGATGATGTCATTGAATGGATCAAAGAGAATCTTTGAGAGACGGTCGAAAAAAAGTCGACGGCCGCCGTTCCCCTGTCTGGATCTCGCCTTTATCCAGCAGGGCTGAAACGCAACGGCGTCGCAGCTTCCCCTTTGCCTACCGAAGCAGCCTAAAGGCTGTAATTCCAGGTCTTTGCCACTTTTCTGCATCATAGTTGGAGGAATCCTGTTAAATAGGCGGTTCACAGCTGCGAAAGTGATGATCTATGCCCCTGAAAAAACTGATCTATCGAGTCCTCCCTTCCGATGTCGGACGCATCGATGTCTTGATCGCGCGCCTGCTCGATTTTTCTCGCGCGCGTGTGCGAGGGCTGATGGATCACGAGAGTGTTCGGGTCAATGATGAAGAATGTCGCGACGCCGGAACTCTACTCGCCGCCGATGATTTGATAGAAATGAGCTATGATCCTCAAAGAAAATATCGAGAGAAGCCGGTGGAGCGCAAGCCCCACGGCTTCAGCATCGTCTATCTCGATAGCGAGGTCGCGGTCGTCAACAAGGAAGCCGGTATCCTCAGCGTGCCGACCGAACGACGCGAAACCAATAGTCTGGTCGATCTCCTGACTAACTTTCTCGGTCGGGGTCAACATCGGCCGCCTAAAGTCTCCGTCGTCCATCGCTTGGATCGCGATACTTCGGGCCTGCTCGTGTTTGGGCTCGCTCCGCCGATCGCAGGCGATCTCATCAAACAGTTTAAAGCGCGTAAACCCAAGCGCGAATATTATGCGATCGTGGCTGGACGAGTGGCTCAAGACCAAGGGGAGATCCGCACCCTACTGGCTACGGATAAAGCTCTCAATCAAAGGTCGGGAGCGACGGGAGAACTGGCGATCACCCATTATCGCGTGATCACCCGTTACGCCGACGCCACGATGGTGGCAGTGAAGCTCGAGACCGGACGGCGCAATCAGATCCGCGTACATTTTGCGGAAATGGGTCATCCCATTCTCGGTGATGTCCGTTACGAGAGCGAACGCGCCGCGCACAAATCCTGGCCCTATAAGCGATTGGCCCTGCATGCGCGGCTTTTGGGGTTTGATCATCCGGTGACGCGCAAGAGTCTGAGATTCGAAGTGGATCTGCCCGACGAATTCAAGCGCTTCTCGCGCCACGCTCCGGCTCGGCAGTCCACGGCTCAACACTAACGCTTTTGACTATCGAAGAAATCCAGCACGCGCGGAATGAAGGCTGCATCGAAAGCGGGAACATGCACCCCGCCTGCACCTTCTATCTTCCACAGCTCCGTACCGACCCCTGACTTGCACGCTCCGTAGCGCAGCGCCGTCGTATCGTTGGCCTGACTGGCCGCGAGAACGCTAAAGGGAGCGCTGCGCGTTAAGCTCACATCGCAGCCGTTCACCGCAGACCAGCGGGCTATCGTCGTCTCTGCGCTAGGGTAGGGCGGTGAAAAAGGCGAAAAGCGCCCCCCTTCGTAGCGAATGGTCTCATCCGAGGTCCCGTGGATCGTCACAACACCGACCGGCTGAGAAGGATTACAGGTATTAGGGTCGGACCGCAGACTGCCGGCCAAGCCCGCGATCGCCGTGACCCAAGGCGATAGATCGCAAGCAAAGCGATGGGCCATGAACGCACCATTGGAATGACCGAACATATACACGCGTGCGGGATCGACCGCATAGCGCGCCGACATCTGTCGGATCAGATCGCGGAGATAGGCGAGATCGTCGACCTGTGAACCTTCAAAGTTGCAGCAGACTTCCCCTGCATTCCAAAACTTCTTTTGAGCAATCGGTGCGGTGGTGCCGTCCGGGGCTGCAAAGATATAGCCTCTCTTCAGAGCTGCCGCCGACATGCCTAGATATTTATCCTGCGCCGCGGCATCAGAACCGTAACCGTGCAAGAGGATAAGCAAAGGATATTTGGCGCTGGAATCAGGATCGTAAGCCTTGGGGGTTTTCACTTCGACTGGACGATTGCCGCCGATAGGCCCTTGCATGTCGATGAGAGGAAGACGCGGAGGCTCAAGTTCGGGCCGAGGTGATCCATCACCTTTGCCGTTGCCATCGCTGCAGGCGCTGAGCGTGCCGAGAAAAAGAGTGGCCCAAAGGACGGAATGGGCTCGCAGAGAAGCCAAGATTTGCATCGTGATTTCCTTCGCATGAAATGATCTAGTTTATGCCCTCAGAACCTTGGTCTTTCGTGGGGCGAAAACGCAAGGCTCATACGTCTGAGCTTAACACTTTTAAAGAGTGGATCAAATCGGATTGGAAATGAGAGTGGGGTTCGAGCGCTGTGACTTACTTCTTTTGGTAGTAGGACTCGTCTTCCCAACCGTAGCGCAGCTCTTTGATATGATAATGTTTTACTTCAGTCATCGCGCTGTCACCAGCCAGTTGAATCTTCACCGTCTGATCCGCGCGTTGCATCAAAGCGAGGCGCCAGGGAAAAAACCGTGCGTTACAGCAGCGATAAACATAGAGGGAAGGATGAAGCCATCCCCAGAAGGAATGACGAGGAACGATGAAGAGGATGCGATCGGCAGCGAGCCGATCAGGTCGATTGGTGCGAAAGTCTTTTTGAATATCACCGCGCAGGATCTTGCCGCCCTGCAGCTCAATCTCATCCCAACTGGGCAGTCGCGTCAGATGCTTTTCCATCTCCTTAAATCGAGGAAACACCGCGCGGCTTTTGCCGAAGCCGAGGAATCCCTTCTTTTCGGGGAGCAGGAGTTGAAACGATGATTTGAGTTGCTCGAGCGTAACGATCCGCTGATCGCGGGCCATTTGCGATGAGACTCCGGCATTGGTGTTAGCGAGGACGACGCGGAGATGAAAATGCTGGGTATCCACCGCGAGCCCGTTGCGCTGGAGAAAAGTAGTGAGGGCGGCGATCTTCTTGGTCGTGAGCACCAGCGGGCAGTCATGCAGTTTTTTTTGTTGGCTGCGCGTGGTTTGAATCCACCGACCGGTCGCGGGATCGATTTCGATGCGTCCGCCGAAGTTTTTGACCTCCAGAACGAGAGCACCGTGAGGCGTGATGATCAGATAATCGATTTCATATTTGCCGCCTCCATCGCCGCGCGGCACGCGGATATCATGCCAGGCCAGAGCCTGAGATAGGGGGCCATTGAAATGGGTCGTAAGAAAATCGCCAACCAGGTTTTCCGCATCGCGGCCGGCGGCGATCGCTTCGTGTTCATTGAATTGTTCGCGGGCGCGTCGGATCAGAGATTTACGGTGCATGGCGATCCCCATTGGCTGGGCCTAGGCGCCCGTCCTTGCAGCGGGAAATGCAAAGTTAGATCCAAGAAAAATATCATTCCTTACGGGATATTAGAGGGACGCCTTAAAGATAAAAGCCGCCGTGAGCCAGAAAATTAGTCAGTTATTTCATCACAAGACGCTTGATGGGCCTTCGCCCGTGCCGGTCGTAGGCAAGCGGATGAGAAAGATAGAAACCGACAAACCGATGACAGCAAGTCCGACTTTCACCGCGGGCACAGGGACCCAGAAGACGATCGTCGGGACCATCGTCAACGCCATCAGTCCAATCGCCATCACCTTGGTCTTCACGCTGATCGATCGTGACACTTTCCACTGACGGAGTGGTGGTCCGAGCCAGACATGATTCATGAGCATGTTGTAGAAACGGGTTGAACTGCGTGCATAGCAAGCGGCTGACAGCAGCACGAAAGGCGTCGTTGGTAAGACAGGAAGGAAAAGGCCAATAAAACCGAGCAAGAGAAAAACAGCAGAGGCTCCGATCAGCACGTAGCGCAGCGGGCGCGAACGAATCAGTTGCACCTCGTGACTGTAGTCCTGCCAAGGCCTTTGCCTTGCCGTCGTCTTCGCCGTGTCCTGATTTTCCATGGATACTTTCCTCGTGACAGATCAGGGCTGAGACCTCAGCTCCCTTCAGGTTCGCGCCTCAAGAATCTCGCCAAAAAACTCCCGACTTTACAATAATAATCTTCGAGAGTCGCGCGCTGATGCCAGGTGTGAGCTTCGTTTGCATAGATGCTGAGCCAACAGGGTATGCGCCGCGCTTCGAGAGACGCGGCAAGCATGCGGATTTGGTCGGCCGGAACGAGCGGATCGCGTTCGCCGTGAAAGAGGGCGAGCGGGGTGAGAATCTGGTCTTTGTAACTTAAGGGAGACCGTCTTCCAAGTTCGGCAGAAGAACTTGATCCCAGGGCCCAGGTGAGTTCGGCTCTTTGCAGAGGATTGGCGCGCTGCGCATAATCGTTGAAATCGCAGAGAGGATAGACTGCAACAGCCGCTCGGAAAGTCTTCGGTGAATGCGCCAGGGCGCGAAGCACCGTACTCCCGCCCCAGCCACCTCCCCAGAGGGCGACGCGTTGGGGATCGATCCAGCCCGCTGCCGCGAGTGGACCTATGCCTGAGATGATGTCCTGCACATCCATCTCACCCCAATGGCCGCCGAGAGCGTTTTGATAGCTGTGGCCGTAGCCCCAACTGCCACGATAGTTCACGTATAAGACGGCGTAACCATGCGCTACAAAGGCTTGCGCTTTTACCGGCCAGGTAGCAGCGACCTGTTCGGTCGGACCGCCATGCACCGGCATGATCAAAGGGAGAGGTCCCGCACGGCGTCGATCGCGGTAGAGGATACCGTGAATCGTCTGTCCATCTTCAGACGGCCAACTCAAGGCTTCGCCATGCAGACCCATGGATTCAAGATCGGTGGCCACCCCGCGCAAACCTTGAATCTGCCAGCTGCTCGGCGTTGCCCGCATTTCGATTTGCGTCGGCGGGACGTGAGCCGATGCCGCGATCACGCTGAGAGCATTGGTCTCGGGATTCACACTGAGATGTTCGAGATAGGAATATTCGCGCGGCAAAAGTATATCGCTGGTACCTGCTCCGAGGCGTTGGGAGACGAGTTGAAAAAAGCCACGCTCCTGCCGCAAACTCAAGATTTCATCGCCGCCGCGGACAATTGCAAAACTTTGACCATCGCACCGACGGTGAGGGCGCGCGCGTTCGGCGCGATCGTGGGTCAGGAGCGTCCATTGTTTGGATGCGATGCGATAGGACCAGATCTGGTACCACTCGCCCGTGCGCCAAAGCCCTAGGATCTGCTGGCCACTCGGACTGAAGTGAGCCTCGAGGCAAGGAGCATCGCCTTCTGAGGGGGGCGAGAGAGCTTGAGAAGACAGAGCGGCCGGGCCCCGCGCTCCGTCGCGATAGGCGAAGAGAAGTAAGCGGGCTCCTTGCCAAGGACAGAGCTCGTTCGGACAGAGAATAGCGAGGGAATAAGACTCGTGAGGATGCCAAGCCCAAGCGTAGGGCACACCTTCGAGATCGGTAAAGGTTTCCGGGGGCGACTTCTGATCGAGGCGCTGCACTTCGCAGCGGTAAGGAGTCGGTCCTGTGATCCAGGAAATCCAGCGGCCGCGTGGATCGGTGGCGAGCAAGCTGAGCGGCCTCGCCAGATCGAGGATTTGGGGTTGATCAGAATCTTTATGTTCCCAGGTAAGAATCTGGCCGGCGTCGCGGCCCAAAGCGAAGATCCGCTCCTGCCAACCGATGTAGCTATGACCCTGAGGCTCGAGCGAGGAGCCGAGCGAGACAGGCGTTTTTAACCATTGGACTGATTTTTCACGCCAGAACTTGAGACTCTGAAGGCCATCTTCAGCATTGACGGCCAGCTGCGCAAGACTGTGCCCCGGGAGCCAGCGCGTTTCGTTCCAAGTATTTTTGGCAATCAGGCGTTCGAGAGTGCGAGTTGAAAGCGTCATGCAGGTTCCATCGCCTTGAGGGGGGAGGGGGTTGCCCCAAATCCTAAAAAGGCCTAGGGCAAAAAACAATGCGGGGTCCCTGTTTGCGCGTCGGTCTCAAGGGGATGGGGCGTGGGCACGCCGCGTCAGCTCGTTGGCTAAAACCGAGAGCAGAACGTCGCGGACTTCGGCCTCACCAATCTCGAGATGTTGGCGTAGTGTGGCGATGCAAGTCTCGAAGAGTTCGCGCCGGCGCATGCCTTCCGGGGTCTCGTCGCGGCGGTCTTCGAACACGACGATGAGGGTCGTGTCGCAGGGCGGCAGACAGTTGCGATGCATATAAAAGTCTTGGCCGAGAATGGGGTAACTAACTGTTCCGCTCGTGATTTCTTCCGTGCGGTAAAAAAAGTCCTCAAAGCTCTCAAAGCTCGTCGAGCACTTGGCGCAACGCTTTGGAAACGGCGTCTTCAAACGGCTTTTGAGAAAACCGAGAGAGCGTGAAAGATTCAATGAGATGCTAACAATCTCACTTATTTCTTCAGGTAAGAGGGCGCTCGCCTGTTCGTGCAGCGAGAGTCCGCGAAAAGCAGCTGAAGAGCTCATGATAACGACCTTTCACCCAAGAGTAGCCCGAATGTCTTGGAGTCCTATCGGATTTATCGCGACGCGAGTTAATTTTATAATAATATCATAATGATAAATGGAATATCAAAAAAAATCGTGCGCTGTGCG
>CANJJY010000203.1 GCA_947474445.1 Oligoflexaceae bacterium | reverse complement strand
GATCTCACCGTGATTAAAATAGAGATCATAGAATTTGCGCAGCGTATCAAACGCTTCCCGTTCGAGATAATTCGCCGAGAGATCGAGGATCGCTGATGTGCACGAGCCGGCGCCGTCGAGCGCTAACTTGCCGAGCTGATCGAGGATTTGGAGAAACATTCCATCGAATTCTTCGAGGGAGACCGTGGGCTGGGTCTTCTGAGCTGGGCTTGCCATGAATGCATCCTGCTGAGAGGGTCGAATGTGGGGGTTAGCACCAGCTTATCATGGATTCTGATAAAACAGAAAGACTCGGCCAGAGCTTCTCTAGCTCAGCGTCAGGCGCTTCATAAAAATGGGGAATGAATAAAATACGTTTTTTATATCGGGGGGATAAAAAATAAAATTCAAGCAAATTGGGGCGGGACCGATTGAGTTATTAAGATTGCTTTCCCAGCAGTCCTGATCCAAGAACAAGTAAAGTCCTTGGTCCCCTCTCGAACCTCCTCCCCTTTGGGGCCAGGAGGTTTTCTCTTTGAGAGCCTGGCTCTCTCCCATATTAGTACTGCGTCTGCATCTTTTCGCTGTTCTCGCGCAGAAGCGTAGCGACGAATTCATTGGACGGATCGTTCTTGAGCAGTTTTTCCAAATGATCGCGGGCTTCAGCGTAACGTCCCATCTGGTTCAAGGTACTCGCCATGCGAATTTCCGTATAGACCAGCTGGTCTGTCTTATAGGGACCTTGCATGAGGTTACTATATTCTCGCAGGGCATCTTCAGGTCGCCCCGATGCAACGTAAGCCTGCGCGAGCGCTTCGCCTGCATCGAAACTTTGCAGTCCGTTCTCATAGACCGCTTTCTGCAGAACCTCGATCGCTTCGGCGGGGCGGTTCATCTCTATTAATGCGGATCCAATTCCGTAATTCACCGCAGCGCTTGAATCTTCGGCACCGAGCGATTTAAGGAAGTTCAAACCCTCTTCCCAGCTCCGCGTTTCTTCGTAGGTGCGCAAGAGTTCTTCGACGACCATTTCATTCTGAGGATTTACCTGTAGGGCCTGCTGCAGGTAGGGTTGTGCGGCCAAGCTGTCTTTGCGATCCAAGGCCTGTATCATCGCCATCTCGATCAGGCCCATTTCGTCTTTGGGATGCTGCCGGAGATAGTCGATCAGAATTTTTTCAGCTTCGGCCCATTGCCCCTTATCGATCAGCTCCATCGCGTTTTGAACGGGGCCGGCGGGGCCATCGGTGACATCTTTCGCGACCTGCGCCCGGCGATCGCTAGGGGTGGTTGCCTCATTCGCTGCAACGCTCATGCGGCCAGATGCTCTTGCCTTCTCCTGCACAGAGCTTCCCGTAGCTTTTGCATGGGGTTTCACTTCGGTCGTCGCTTCGCTGCTGTCCTCGGGAACCTGGTTCCACCAACCCTCAGTAGCCGGCCGACGGCCGATCCAGACGAGGACGGCGACGGCGACGAGTAAGAGCGTCCCGAGCATAAAACTCGAACGCAGAAACTCACCCGCGCTGCGACTTTGCTTGGGAACTGGCCTGGGCACCTGCTTTTGCATCTGCTTGCTCCTACCTTTTAAACTTCAAAATCGACCGCATCATAAGCCTTTGACAGGTCTAAGGCAAGCCCATAATCCGCCATTAAATCCCTTACATTTCAAGGTCTTACGAAGCCGTTCGCCACATTCCGAGCCGTGCCTCGTCCTTTTTCCGCGATCGTCGCCAGGCGTATGTGAGCAAACTTTCCAGCGTGAAGAGCAGAAGTCCGGCGGCGCTAAACCAAGAGTGCCTTTCGATCCAGACCTTTTCCCGCGAACTGTGTTCCCCAGTCCTGAGGTCAGGTCGAATAAATTCCGCATAGGTGCGCCCTAGATCGAAATCGCCATTCGCGGCCCGTACAAACCGGCCTTTCGCCGCTGAAGCGATGGATCGAAGGATCGCCTCATTCGGTTGGCTGACGACGAGATGACCGCTGCTATCTTTTAAAAATCCGCCATCTTCCAGAGGGATAGGAGCTCCCTGCCCACCGACCCCGATGGTGTGGACGGCAATCCCTCGATCCGCCAGTTCGCTTGCCACTTGAATCGCCTGACCCTCATGATCTTCGCCATCGGTGATGAGAATCACAGCGCGGCCTTTGCTACTCGCCTCGGCCCCATCATCGAGGGCTTTACCCGCCGCTTGTAAAGCCTGGCTGAGGGACGTTCCTTGGACGGGCAGGGAATCCAAGCCGGCCTGATCGAGGAACAATTCGAAAGCTGACAGATCATGTGTGAGAGGACACTGAATAAAGGCGACTCCTGAGTAAAGAACCAGGGCGACCCGATCGCCGTGGACAAGTTTCAGCAGATCTTTGATTTCGCGTTTTGCGCGTTCGAGCCGCGAGGGAGCGACGTCGGCCGCAGCCATGCTGCGCGATACGTCCAGGGCAATAACCAGATCGGCTCCCTGGCGTTTCACGTCCTGCCAACTGAAATTCCAGCGGGGCTGAGCGATCGCGACGATCACGCAGGACAGCCCTAACACTCTCAGCAAACGCAGAGGGAGAGCGTAAGGCAAGCGGCGCGTGGAGAGCCGCGAACGTGTCTGCCAGCGGGCGAGCCGCCTTGCATAGATGGCATCCCCCCTCAAAACGAGAAGAAGCCAGGGTAAAAGACCTAGAAATAGCCACAAGGCTTGCGGTCGAGCCCAATCCACCATCATAGGTCCTCCCTCAGGATGCGCCAGGGGCTCAGGCTCCAGGCGGCTTCCAGGCATGACAGGAGGAGAGCGCAGAGGAGGAAAGGCCAGGCCGTTTCCTTGAGACCGCGCGGATCGTCCCATTCCTGCCGTGTTTTCTCGAGCTTGTCGATCGTCGCGTAGACATCGCGGAGGGCTTCTGTGCTGCTCGCCTGAAAGAATTGTCCGCCGGTTTCCTGGGCGATCGCCTGCATCAGTTCAAGGTCCATTTTGATGACCTGTTGGCGGTATTCCATGCCCCAAAAGCCTTGGACGGGAACGGGGACAGGCTCATTGCTGCCGACGCCGATGGTATACACGCGAATTCCGTAGGAGTGGGCCAGCCGAGCCGCTTCGCGGGGATCGATTTGACCCGCGGTGTTGGCCCCATCTGTGAGGAGAATCACGATTTTGGACGGAGCCGGGACTTCCTTCAAACGCTTCACCGCTGTCGCCAGCGCATCGCCTATCGCCGTTTCAGGACCCGCCATACCGATGTCTATAGGTCGCAAGAACTGCTGCAAGACCTGGTGGTCCATCGTTAGGGGAGCTTGGGTAAAGGCTTCCGATCCAAAAATTACGATCCCCAAGCGATCGTCGCGGCGCTTGTCGATAAAATCTTCCACAACGGTTTTTACGACTTGGAGACGATTTTTGCGTTCTCCCCCCAGTTTAAAATCCATCGCCATCATGCTGCCCGAGGTATCGATAGCTAAGACGATATCGAGGCCCTCGCTGCTGCGTTTGCCGCGCTCTTCACGCCACTGCGGGCGGGCAGCCGCGACGATCAGCATCGTGAGCAGGCCGAGGCGCAATAAAATTGGGACGCGGAGGTAGAGGCGGGCGCGGACACTCGCATGCCTGACCAGCGTCGACGTCGTCGGAAATGCTAGAGCCGCTTGTCCTTGCTCGCGCCGCATGAGCCAGACATAAAGCGGGAAGAGGAAGAGCAGGAGGAGCAGGACCAGAGGATAAGCAAAGATCATTTTCACCTCGTTTTCCTCCGCGTCCGATCCCGTTCGCGCAAAAAGCCATGCAAAGATTCCACCGAACCGTGTTCGGTGCTCAAACACAGGGGGGTCGAACCGATGCTCCGGACCCAGGTCCGCCACTGTTCAAGCTCCTCGTGGCGTTCGCGTTCCCAGCGGTCCCTGACGAGCCGGGTGTCGACCACCAGACGTTGGCCGGTTTCCTTATCCTCGAGCATCACCGCACCGACGTCGGGCAAAGTCTGCTCCCGGGGATCGAGAATGCGCGTGCAGACGAGCTCGTGTCTTTGGGCCAGTTGCTTGAGTTGAGTGCGATAAGAATCAGCCCAGAAGTCGGACAGGAGAAAAGTGAGGGTTCGCCTTTTTCTCACATTCATAAAGAATCGAAGGGCGCCGCTCAGGTCGGTCCCGCGCCCTTGCGCCTGATGGCCCAAGACGCTTCTGATGATATTCCAGACGTGCGCGCGCCCCTTGCTCGGAGCGATGTAGTGTTCGACGTGATCGGAAAACAGGATCAAGCCCACCTTGTCCTGATGCCGGATGGCAAGAAAGGCGAGTACCGCTGCGAGTTCGGCCGCCAGTTCGTGTTTGCCTTGATACTGGCTCGCGAAAAACAGCGAGGAGCTGACATCGACGAGCAGCATCAGCGTCATCTCGCGTTCTTCCCTGAAAACCTTGACGTAAGGCGACCCCATCCGGGCCGTCACATTCCAATCGATGCTCCGCAGATCATCGCCGGTCAGATATTCACGAACTTCATCGAACTCCCAGCCCCGCCCTTTAAAGGCGCTGGCATATTCCCCAGAGAGAAGATCGGAAGCCAGATGCGAGGCTCGCAGCTCGAGCCGACGGATGCGAGAAAGCAGCTCCGGAGGTATCACAGGATTTAATCCTCCCGTCCCTGACGCCACTGCACATGCCCGGGCCAGTAAGCCAGCACGTGGTCGTCTTTGATCATGCGTTCCAGCTTTTGCAGACTCGATAAACCGGGCAGAGCCAAGGTACCGAGACCGAGATGAGTCCCTTGAGATTCAGCCACGCACTCCCAAAGTTTACTGTTCTCTCGCAGGCATTCAATCAAACTTTGGGCTTTGGGGCGATAGTGCAGAACCGAATAAAGCTTTTCAGGATCGAGCTTGCCGAGTTCTTTGGCGGCTTGTAGCGCCTCGCGTAGACCACCCAGTCGATCGACGAGACCGAGTTTGAGAGCTTCGCTGCCGGTGTAAACCCGTCCTTCGGCGATCTCGTAGATTTTCTCAGGCGCTTGTTTTCTGCCCGCTGCGACCTTCTGGACGAAGGCATCGTAGGTGTACTTGATCGAATTGCCGAGAATGGACTTGTCTTCGGGTGTGCTGGCCGTGCCGAAGTTCAGGTAGCTCTTGCGATCCGAACCGGTCACGGTGTGAAAATGAACGCCCCACTTTTCGGCGACTTGAAGCCCTTTGGGAATGGCGCCGATGACCCCGATCGAGCCGGTGATGGTAGTGGGTTCCGCGACGATCAAGGCTGCTGGAGCGGCGATGTAATAGCCGCCGGAAGCAGCCACCGATCCCATAGAGACGACCAGCGGTTTCTTAAGGGCGAGCTTTTGGACTTCGTCCCAAATCAAATCAGAAGCCAGAGCGGAACCACCGGGGCTATCGATGCGGAGCACGATGGCCTTGACCTGCTCTTCTTCAGCGGCCCAGCGAAGTTGCTCGATCAATCGTTCGGGCGTGATCTGTGAGCTGCTGCCGCTGCTCGCCATCGCGATCTCTCCTTCGGCTTCGATCAAGCCGATGGCTTCATCGCCGGTGGCAAAGCGCGGTTTTTCTATTTCATCGGAGCCATCCAAGTATTTTTCAAATTCGACAAAGGCATCGGCATCGGCGGCTTGCTTCAATTCTTCTTCCCAATCGCTCGCATAGCCGAGGCGATCGACCAGTCCTTGGGTCAAGGCTTCCTGACTGGTGAATAAAGAGTGTTTGAACCAGCCGGTGACTGTTTCAACAGGCTTTTGACGCCCCGCCGCGACGGCTTCGACCAGGGTGCTGCGCAGGGAGGATTCGATCGACTGGTACATTTCGAGAGTTTCGGCCGAGGGAGCGTCTTGGACGAAAGCTTCCATCGCTGATTTATAGCGACCGGCTTTGACCACTTCGAGTTGAACGCCGAGCTTAGCCAGCGCCGAACCAAAATATGTCAGCTGCAGATTAGGGCCGGGAATGGTCAGGCCACTGATGGGCGCGAGACTCACCTTGTTGGCGACGGAGGCCAGGTAATAGAGCGAGCTATCACCCTCATTGAGGTAGACGAAAACCGGCTTTTGACTGCCGCGAAATTGCTCGAGGGCGCGTCTGAGGGCCGTGACGGTCGTGAGATCAGCCTGGGTGTTCTCCACATCGAGCAGAACGCCCTTGATGCGTTTATCTTCAGCGGCCCGCCGCAGGGTCTGCTGGAGATCGTCGAGAGCGATCGGCAGCTTGTTGCTGAAAAGTTGGCTCCAGATGCGATCGCCTTCATCGATGGATTGCATCGAGAGGGGTCGATCGAGCTTGATGCGAATGATCGAGCGATCGACGATCGCCGCTGGTTTCTTGAGGGTTTCCATGCCACCCATGGAGCTGCCTTCGCCAAATTGCCGATAAATCAGCACCCCCAATCCGATGGAGAGAATCGTGACGATCAGCCCCACGAAAGCCAGGTAGCCGGTGATGATCAAAAAGATGTTGTGTAAAAGTCGTCCAAAAAAGCCTCTTTGACGTGTTTCCTGCATGAGTTAGTCCCGTCTCCCGTCAGATCGTTGCGTCCTGAAGGCCTCAGTGTAACCGTGTTTTCTTAAAAAAAAAATTAATTCGCTGGGCTCTAACTTGCGGATCAAAAGAGGGCTCGCTACATTAGCTACAAAGAGACGGAGCTGTTATTACCAATCTCCATGTACTGCTGGGGGTGGGCCGACGTCGGAAAAGGGAGAGACAGGGCTATGGCTAACAGTCACAAAGACATCAACGATCAGCTTCTCGCCGTCATGGAGGCGGCTCTCGGCGACAATCCTCTCACGGCTGGACTCGCCGTGGACCAGCGGCGCGAGCTGGCCATAAGAGCTCTGAGAGAGGGCCGCGCTCAAGATGCAACCTGGCTCGCCGCGGCCGTCGCCACCTACCAAGAAGCGGATGCAAACGTTGCGGAGACCTTATTTTCTGCGGAAAATAGTGTCACGGAGACCATTTCTTCGGAGACCATTTCTTCCGAGAAAAAGCGCGTTTCGGAGGCGGCGGGAAAGCGCGCCGGGGCGCAGGGTGGAGCTCCTTTGGCGGCAGGTGCCGTCCCCCTCGAAGGAGGCACGCCGGCCAAACCAGTCATCGAAATTGCCATTTCGCGGCCTCAGTTGATCCAATCCCAGGCGGACCTCGAAGCCGTGTTAGAAGCCCATACGGCATGGATTAAACAAGTCCTCGAGCCAGGTCTCGACCTCGGTTCGGGACGGGCGAATTTGAAAGGGAACGATCTGCGGCCCTACCAACTCGAAGGACGGGATCTCCGCGCTGCCAATCTTGAAGGTTGCGATCTGCGCGAACTCAGTTTGGTCGCATGCAATTTGGCCGGTGCTAACCTCTCGCGCACCAAACTCAATGGCGCTTGTCTCGATGGCGCTCGCCTGCGTCGCAGTAACCTCAACGCCGCCGATCTCAGCGGGGCTTCCTTGCGCGGCGCCGACCTGAGGCACGCTCAGTTGAATGGCACCAAATTCGAAGGCGCGGATCTCACCGGCACACACCTAGAAAATCGCAATGCCCCTCCCCGCCCCCCGGCCGAGGCTCTGCCGACCGAAGCTTAAAATCTCGCCTCTGGTGCCGGATCCTCGGACTGCAGTATACTAGCAAAGATAGATCATGATTGGCCTGACCATCCGCTAGGCCCCGGCCCGAGCGGATCAGTCTCGTGATGAGAGACGCGCAAACAGAGGACTCGATCCATGAGTGAATCCAAACTATTGAACCGCGACACCCGCATCAAGCCGCGCTTCAAAATTCAGGTCCAAGCTAAAATCAGGGCCCAACTCATCGGAAGCGATAGTCGCTTTGATTTTCTGACCGAAAATATCAGTGAATCGGGCTTGCTCGTGACGCATCAACCCAACGTCAAACATGGCTTCAACAATCACACCATCCTCGAAGTCTGGGTTAAGACGGAATTGAATGAAGAAATCTTCTTTTTTGCAAAATTCGTTCGCAAAGCGACCGATACCTCTTTTGCTATCACTATCAGTGATATCGATGCGGCCAACGGTGAATTATTCCAAGATTTTATCTATCGTCACATCGAACCCGATGACGAGTAAAACCCGCTTCTGAACCGGTTTTGCGGCCTTCCCCCGCTACATCT